>JAGGRU010000329.1 GCA_021159425.1 Sulfurovum sp. | reverse complement strand
ACACCAACTGCCGCTGCTGCACGTGAAAGATACGGTACAAAAGAGGAGTCCCCACCTGAAGAGCTGCCGCCTGATGCAGGCATTTGCACAGAGTGTGTTGCATCAAATATGACCGGTGCAAATTCTCTCATGGTTTTAAGACCACGCATGTCGACCACTAAATTACCATAGCCGAAACTTGAGCCTCGCTCTGTGAGCCATACATTGTATTTCTCAGCATTTTCATAAGTAACAGCACCATCAAAACCACGTGTTTTAAGCACTTTAGCTACAGAGTGTTCCATTGCGGCAGGTGCCAGGAATTGACCTTTTTTAATATTGACAACCGCAGGTGTTTTTGCAGCGGCTACAAGCAAGTCTGTTTGACGAGATAAAAATGCAGGTATTTGCAGTACATCAGCAACTTCAGCCACCGCTGCAGGCTGCGTATAGTCATGTACATCTGTTAAGATCTTATATCCGAAAAGATCTTTCACTTCCTGCAGCATCTTAAGACCCTCTTCCAAACCCGGACCTCTGAAACTGTCCAGGCTTGTACGGTTTGCTTTATCAAAACTCGCTTTAAAATAGAACTCTTTTGTACAATCTTCATGGTATTTACCGAGAGATTCTGCAATGCGCATCACGTTATCTCTACTCTCTAAAACACATGGTCCTGCTATTAAAATCATTTAATTCCTTCATTTGCCGTAGGGTCGATTCATCGACCACAATTTACAATATAAACTTTAACCCCAAATGGTCGGTAAACCGACCCTACGAGCATACAAATCTTACTTTTTTGCAAAGGCTACAATCAGCCCTGACATAATTACCAGGATTATACCCAAAACTGTCCAAAAATCAGGTATAGGGTCACCCAGCATCACGCCAATGACTACGGCAAAGACAATGTTACTGTAAGAGATCGTACCAACAATTCCGGCTTTTGTAAGCTCATAGGCTTTGGTCATCAACAGTTGTGAGATCGTGGCAAAGATGCCCACTGCCGTCACATACCCCCACTCTACGCCTACAGGCATGACAAATTCTGCGAACATCCAGTCAAACTCTTCAGATACATTGACATAGGGTGTTGCCAGCATCAAAATAAGCGGTGCAATGGTTCCCACAGCCATAAAAGACATCACAATGGCACGGGTATCATAATATTCTCTCAGTTCCCGAATGGAAGTGTATGCCAAGGCTGCTCCAATACCGGAAAAAATTCCCAATATGGCATATTTGTCTAAAGATCCACCCTGAGGTTGTGCTACCAAAACAATACCTATAAATCCTATCGCGATGGCGAATAAAGCAGATCTGTGCAACTTCTCTTTAAGAAACACATAGGCAAAAATGGCAACAAAGATCGGTGATGTTTTATTGTACGTTACCGCTTCACCCAGAGGGATATGTGCCATAAGATAGAAGTATGCCAACAAGGCTGCAAAGCCCATAGATCCACGAAAAAGAAGTAAAAAAGGTCTGCCGCCTTTTTGTTTTAAAGGTACTTTCCAGATGGCAAGACCGACAAGAACCACCCCAAAAATATTTCTAAAAAATGTCACTTCAACAGGAGGCAGTACTTGAGAAACCACTTTTGCAAAGCCCCCCATAAAAGCAAATGAGAGTGACGCCAATAACATGAAAAGAATACCTCTGTCCATATTTTTGATATAGTATTTCACTTAGAGCCTTTGGCTCTTGTTCCCATGCTCCTGCGTGGGAATGCATATATCAATCTCAATAACATAAAATATTTATTCTCATAGTTTAAGTTCAAGTATGCATTCCCATCGGGGACGATGGGAACAAGATTGGGTTAATTTTTTTGGAAGTGTAGCATAAAAAAGTAATTCATTTTGTTCTCAATGCAAAATCTATCTGATACGTTCTGCGACCAGATCTCCAAACATCATTAAATCTTTAAGTACAGCTTTTTGAGTAATACCGTCTTTACCTACAGCCAACATCAACTCACCTTTGTTGCTTGCAAATATTTTCTGGTAAATAACAGCCGTCATATACCAGTACTCACCCTCCCCTAATGTTTTTTTATACCCCTCAAGTTCTGATTCTTTTGGTATGTACACTTCTACTCTCCCTTTTTGACGTTCTGCCCCAACAGCAGAAAACGCATATGTACCTGGTTTTGACCTCTCTTTGATCATTTTAGAAAGATTAAAATAAAGGGTCAACAGGTCATTTTCACTGTAAAAATCCAATACTGTGTGTTCATCTTTTTCTATTTTCCCATTTTTAGTTCTGAGATACTCTTTTTTTACTTGTTTGCTATTATGGTCAATTGTATAGCGTTTTTCAGTATGCTTTTTACCATAACTTTTTACTACCGTATAGCTATCAGAAACATACAAGCCATTAACAATATGTCCTTTGCTCACATGTCTCTCTTTTCTGTTTTTAGAAAGTGTTTTAGCCAAGCCTGTTGCTTTCATTTTTATATCAATGGTATATTTGTCTCCTGTAGTCTCCAAATGTGCATCAGAAATACCTAATTTTCCGAACACTCCAAAACTCACTTTGTAGCTCACATCAAGCACATTTGCCTGTATTTGCGACATGAATAGTAAAACTAAAATAAATAGACTCTTTTTCATCATTCATACTCCTGTTGAATCAAATTTTACTATAATTACACGGATAAAACATAAAGGAATATAAAAATATGTCAACCATACCCTCACTTGAAGAAAATACTACACAGGCACTTAATGTCATAGAAGATCTGGATATGGGACTTGCACCTGTTATACAAAACTGGCTTACACCTCTCTATGCATCGAAATACGGTCCTTTTTTTCATCAAACTTTATTTGATATCCCTCTTGCCAATTTTATTTTAGCTATTTTAGTCTTTCTCTTTATTTTGGGTTTACGGAAAATATTTACACTTATTGTCATAGTATTCTTACAAAGACTTACCAAATTCAGTACAACGTACTATGATGACAAAGTTATTTCAGCCCTTAAAGCACCTCTACGATTTTCTTTTATTATTATAGGACTTCATTTCTTTTTTCTACTCATTTTTAAAGATACAGAGACCATTAAGAACATTCTAAATACGCTTGTGATCTATACTGTTTTCTGGGCTATTCTTAGCATTACTGAAGCGTTACGTGGACTCATCTACTCTGCGACCGGGAAATTTAATGCAGAGCTCTCTAAAGAGATAGGGAATTTCATCATCGCCATTTTAAAAATACTCATAGCAGGTATAGGTCTGGGTGCCATGCTTCAGGTTTGGGGTATTAATGTTACGGCGCTTGTGGCTTCACTGGGTATTGGTGGTCTTGCCTTTGCCCTGGCTGCCAAAGATACAGCAGCAAATCTCTTTGGGTCTTTTTCACTGCTTGCAGACAAGTCCATACGTATAGGAGAGTGGATCAAAGTAAATGGTGTAGAGGGTACGGTAGAAACCATTGGGATGAGAACAACCAAAATACGCTCTTTTCAAAAGTCTCTCATTACAGTTCCCAACCATATTGTTGCGAACAATCCCATAGAGAATTTTTCACGTAGAGGCATTCGACGGATCAAAATGCATATTGGCTTGACTTACTCTACCAATTCTGAACAGATAAGAAAAATTATGAAAGATATCAAAGAGATGCTTAAAGGTCATGAAGGCATTTCCCAAAGTGATTCACTCATGGTGAATTTTGATACTTTTGGAGATTCTTCGCTGAACATTTTCATCTATACTTTTACTAAAACTGCCAACTGGGCAAAATATTTGGAGATCAGAGAAGATGTCAATCTTCAGATCATGAAGATCGTTGAAGATAACGGTTCTTCTTTTGCCTTTCCTTCTCAAAGTATTTATGTGGAACAGATGCCTGGTGAAAATGTGCTATAATTCCAACAATAAAGCGTAGGGTCGGTTTACCGACCTTTACATAATCTAATCTATAATAATCTAATCCATTGGTCGGTAAACCGACCCTACGATAGAGAAAGTACAATTTTATGCAAGAACAAACCTTAAAAAAAGTAGCCATAGTAGGCAGACCTAACGTAGGAAAATCTTCCCTCTTTAACCGTTTGGCAAGACAGAGAGATGCCATTACTTCAGACATATCCGGAACGACCAGAGATATTAAAAAACGTATCGTTACTATTTCACAGAACCGTGAATTTGAAGTGATCGATACCGGAGGAATAGACTACTCTACTGAACTCTTCTCAAAAGTGGCAGAATTTTCACTCAGAGCCGCAGAGCAGGCAGATATTATCATCTATATGGTTGATGGGAAAACACTTCCCAGCGATGAAGACAGAGAGCTCTTTTATAAACTGCAGGAACAGGGCAAGCCCTTGGCACTTGTGGTCAATAAAATAGACAACGACAAAGAAGAAGAGCGTTACTGGGAATTTCTGGAGTTTGGTGCAGATGCGACTTTCCCAATGTCTGTGAGTCATAACCGTTATTTCAACGACTTTTATGCCTGGCTTGAAGAGTACATTCCTGCTCCAATAGAGGAAGAAGAAGGTCTTCAACTTGAAGAAGATGCAGAACTTGATCCTTTTGCTGAAATCGTTCGTGATATTAATGCTGTTCCGGAAGAGGAAGATACGAAGATACGAGTAGCCATTATAGGTCGCGTAAACACAGGTAAATCTTCCCTACTCAATGCCCTGCTTGGTGAAGAACGTTCGGTTGTTTCAGATGTTGCAGGAACTACCATTGACCCGATAGATGAAATGATAGAACATGAGGGTCATGAAATTACTTTTATAGATACAGCAGGTATCAGAAAAAGATCTAAAATAGTCGGCATAGAAAAATATGCACTTACCCGTACAACAGAACTGCTCAAAAAAGCCAATCTTGTTTTGCTTATACTGGATTCAACCACACAAATTTCAGAGTTGGATGAGAGGGTAGCCGGGCTTATTGAAGAGCATAAACTCGCATGTCTCATCGTACTGAACAAATGGGATATCAATGAAGACAGAACCTATGAAGAAGTAGTGGATGATTTTCGTGATGAACTAAAGTTCTTACACTATGCACCCTTTATCACTATCTCTGCAAAAACAGGCTTGCGTGTACACAAAATACTCGATCAGATCACAGCCATTTATTCAAGATATACCCGACGTATTTCAACATCAGAACTGAATGACACATTGCGTGAAGCCATAAGAAGACACCACGTACCATCACACAATGGTGCCGTGGTCAACATCAAATTTGCCACACAATATGAGACAAAACCGCCAAAAATTGCACTTATCACCAATAGACCGGAGTTTCTGCACTTCTCTTATATACGTTATTTAGCAAACTTTTTCAGATCTAAATTTGATTTTGAAGGGGTACCTTTGGATATCGTTGCCAGAAAACGTGGTCAAAGAGTGGATGATGAGTAGGGTCGGTTGCCCAGAGGAAATGCCCTTGGGGTACACCGACCAACACAGAAAACCTAACTCACAAATAGATGGT
>JAGGRU010000129.1 GCA_021159425.1 Sulfurovum sp. | reverse complement strand
TCAATATCCTGTGCGATACGTTCAAGTGACTCTGCGATATGATTTAAACTGCTTGTTCTGTCTTCGATAGGTAGGTACATCAAGTCAATGTCTACAGAAAGTCTAGGCATATCCCTTACAAACATATTGATTGCTGTCCCACCTTTGAGTGCAAAACATTCTTCATTATTGATGTATGGCAGCACTTCTAAAAGTAGTTGTACCTGTTTGTAGTAAATATTTGAACTGTCAAGCATTAAATTCCTTTGGTACGGTGATCATATAGGTTTTATTGTAGTTTCCGTCTTTTACTATCTGTAGTTTTCCTGCACCTAACTCTAACTCTTTACTGATGTGTTTAGCCCAGGGAAAGTTATAGTAGTTTGCAAAGAAGAGAAACAATCGTTTTATTTTTCTGCTGCTACAGTTCTGAAGTAACTCATTTAGCACCCTTGGACTTAATGTCGTCAACCCTTCAAATATCTCTGCTACAAATTTAAAATCTACTCCGCTATCCCCAACTTGATACAGAAGTTCAAGTATAGCTCTTTCGGGTGAAGAGATAGTTATCTGCCAATCTCGTACAGAGGTATTCTGTTTCTTTAATCCTAGATCTCCAAAGAGAGGCTTCTTATGAAAAGTGAATGAAAGTGATTCTATTTGTCTTATCCAAGCAGGAGGTGTTTTCTCTCCATACAGAGAGATTGTCTTTTCTCCCCCTATAGGTAGATAGTGTGCATAACCTAATATATTTAGTGCAGAAAGTCCTCCCACATGAAAAGGCAGTCCTGCAAGCTTTTGTATTCCCAGTACAACCCCTTGCCATTCCAGTATGGATGCAGGTCTTATGTAGGCTCCGTTCCCAAGTTTGGTCAGCCATCCGTTTTTAACATACTTGTAGACTAGCTGTGAAGAATAGCTATTAGCGGCGAACCATGAACTTGCTGCAACGACACCTTCGGGTAACAATTGATACAGTTGTTTTAATTTTAACTCTTTTTCTAAACTCATAGTTTATATTCTATCATATTTTAGAACTATTACTATACTTTAGTTCTAAATATTTTAAATAAATAAACTATAGGTTTATTTATTTCTATATTTTGAAACTAATGCTTATTATTTTTAACAAGGATAATCTTTAGTAACTAAATCACTGTTCTGGGAATTTCACTGCTCAGTGAAGTTGTCATTTCATAAGAGATCGTTCCAAACTGTTTGGCAGCCTCTTTTGCATTGTTCATAATAATGACTTCATCTTTTTGACTCTCTAATAGTATGAAATCCATAGAAACCCTCCCAAGTATAGGCAGCCCTTCTACTGTGACATATGGCTTTGAGCTGTCTGCCCTTGTCCAGCCATCACCATAACCCAGATCATAAGCAGATACAGTCATATTTTTAAGGGCTGTAAAATCACCTGCATAGCCTAACCTTTGCGATTTTTTGACTTCTCTTGTTGATACTTTTGAAGCATGTAGCATCATCACCGCTTTGAGAGAAAAATCATCAAAGGGGTAAGGAAGCTCGTTATATCCATAAGCGGCAATTCCTACTCTCACCAACTCTTCATCAAAATTTCTAGACCTTAAAATGGCTGCAGAGTTATGAGAATGGAATCTAACGTTTATAAAACCATTCTGTCGTACTTTATTCTTTACAGTTTCAAACTGTTTTTGCTGCCAAAAAAGCTCCGATCCCATAACATCAGCTGAACGAAAATGTGTCATCACACCCACTAAATTCAAACCCTGTCTTTCAATTAGAATTAAAGCTTCCTCAAGTTCATCCAGTGCGATACCATTTCGATGCATTCCTGTGTCTACTTTAAGTTCAACTTTTGCACCTTTTTCAGCTTTGACAATGTCAGAAAGAGCATTTATCGTAAATGAGCAAAGATCATCTTTCACTATTTCATCACTTAAAATTAAAATCGTCTCAAAAAATTCTCTAACCACTTCTGCTTCTTTTAAATTCTTAACGATCGCATGCTTTATGCCAAACTCGTTTGAAAGCCCTGCCATGATCTTTAAGCCATGTCCATAAGCATTGTCTTTAAGTACAATGGCTATTTTATCAACTGAGCCGGTTTTTAATGCAATTTGGTTAAGATTATGATGAAAGTTTTGTCTGTTTATTGTAATAAATGCCATAAATGATTATAGCTAATCAAGTTAATAGTGAATAGTGAATAGTGAATAGTTTGATAAAAAAGGAGTGCTTTGTGTTAAGGATGCCTGCAGAATGGGAAAAGCAACGTGTCGTACTACTCTCTTTTCCTCATGAAGATACAGATTGGCATAATGAAGCGTGTGAATCTGATCTGGAAGCTGCACTTTCACCTTTCATACGTATTGCACAAGCTATTGCCTATAGTGAAGCTGTCTATATCATTTGCAAAAATAAAGAAAAAATATCTTCACTGTTCTGTTCTACCAGGAATATGACCTTTATAGAGATTCCAACCAACGATACCTGGATACGTGATTACGGATACATCAGCATTAAAGAGAATGAAGAGAGCAAACTCCTTGACTTCACATTTGACGGATGGGGTGGTAAGTTTAAAGCTGACCTTGACAATACTGTCAACAGTGCTTTACACAAAAAAGGCTACATGGGAACTACACCTCTTGAGACCATAGACTTTGTACTTGAAGGCGGTTCTATAGAAAGTGACGGAGAAGGAACAATTTTAACGACTTCTGCGTGCCTATGTAACAAAAACAGAAACGGTGGATTAAGTAAAAAAGAGATAGAAGAAACTTTACTTCACTATCTTGGAGCAGATAAAGTTCTATGGCTTGATCATGGCTATTTGGCAGGGGATGACACCGATTCCCACATAGATACTTTAGCAAGATTTGTCAACAAAGAGACAATAGCCTATGTGAAGTGTGACGATAAAGAAGATGAGCACTACGAAGCACTGAAAAAAATGGAAGAACAGTTACAAACTTTTACGACAAAAGAGGGGAATGCATATAAGCTGGCAGCACTGCCCATGTGCGAGGGAAAATATGATGATGAGAACCATAGACTGCCTGCTACTTATGCAAACTTTCTCATTACCAATGATACACTACTCTATCCTACTTATAATGATAAAAATGACAAACAGGCTGGAGAAATATTTAAAGCCCTCTTCCCGGATAAAGAGATCATTCCGATAAAGTGCCTAAAACTGATAGAACAAGGCGGGAGTCTGCACTGTTCAACGATGCAAATAGCCTATTAAAGGAAAAAATATGACAAAAATAAACGTTTCTCTTATTCAACAAAAATATTATGATTCAAAAGAGAAGACACTTCAAGTCACAACAGACAAAATAGAAGAAGCAAGTAAACAAGGTGCACAATTAATTGTTTTACAGGAACTCCATCAAACGGAATACTTTTGTCAAAGTGAAGATACAAAGTTTTTTTCTTATGCGAACAGTTTTGAAGAAGATGTAGCGTACTGGTCAAATATTGCAAAAGAAAACAGTATCGTTTTAGTAACATCCCTTTTTGAAAAAAGAGCAGCCGGACTTTACCATAACACCGCCGTAGTTTTTGAAAAAGATGGCTCTGTTGCAGGTAAATACAGAAAAATGCATATTCCTGATGATCCCGGATTCTATGAAAAGTTTTACTTTACCCCGGGGGATCTGGGTTTTGAACCCATTCAAACTTCTGTTGGAAAACTTGGTGTTCTCATCTGCTGGGACCAGTGGTATCCGGAAGCTGCCAGAATTATGACACTCAAAGGGGCTGAAATTCTCATCTACCCTACTGCCATAGGCTGGTTTGATGAAGACAGCCAGGAAGAAAAAGATCGACAACTTGACTCTTGGATCACCATACAACGCTCACATGCCATAGCCAATGCCATTCCGGTAGTTAGCTGTAACCGTGTAGGATTTGAAAAAGACAGTTCCGGGGTCATGAAAGGAACACGTTTCTGGGGCAATTCATTCATTTGTGGTGCTCAAGGTGAAATTCTTACACAAGCAAACAGTGAAGATGAAACGATCCTCTATACAAACATAGAACACGAACGAACAAAAGAAGTAAGAGACATTTGGCCATTTTTGCGTGACAGACGCATAGAAAATTACGCTTGTCTTTTAAAAAGATATTGTGATGAATAACGTATGTCTGAATTAATGGTCGATAAATCGACCCTACGGTATAATCATGGAATATATTTAACATAAGGAAAAATCATGTCAATGGATATTAGCCCAGTAGAAAAAGGTGCACCAGTACACTTTCATAATCCAGCTATAGAGTTTTTTAAAGCTGTCGGTGGTGAAGATGGCATGCGTGAACTTATGTATAACTTTTATGATAAAATTTACGAGAGTGATATTGCTCACTTTTTCCCACAGGATGAAGATGAATTTGAAGCGATCAAAGTGAAGAACACCAAATTTTTTATTCAAATTTGCGGAGGACCAAAAATATATGAAGAAGCAGCAAAAGGTGTAGAGCTTAATGAATTTATGATCCGTCTGCATGATGATTTCTCCATCACTGAAAAATCACGTATTGAGTGGCTTGGTACCATGCGTGAAGCCCTTCAAGAACTTAAAGGGATAGATCAAAAGCTCATAGAAGACTTTTGGGATTATCTTGAAAATTTTTCAAAACTCACAGTCAACACTTTTGCAGACGGAAGTACCTATTACGCAGCATTTACACAAGCCAAAGAGGACAAATAATATTGTATATCAGGAATCTCAAACTTGTTTGAGAAAAAAATTTGCCTAAACAAGTTTAGGATTCCTGAGATCTATCATTTCTTAAACGTATCAAACCACCACATAAAAGAAAACATCAAACCTGGTGTTTTCACAATACTTTCATCATAAATAAATGCTTTGGCATCTTCTATAGTAAGTGAAATCACTTCAATCATTTCAGCATCTACGCCACCTCCCTCTGATACTTTCATGCGTTCATCCACTTCAGCATAATAAAGTGTCTGCTTAGATCCTGCAAAACCGACAGAGGTATAAAAAGAAGTGATCTTTTCTACATTTTCAAGAGGAACATCGTACCCGCACTCTTCTTCTATCTCCTCTTGGGCTATCTCTTGCAAAGTCAATTCTTTATCTACTATCCCGGCACAGAGTTCAATGCTCATCCCCTCATTATTGTTCACATATACAGCAGGTCTGAACTGTTTTACCAATATAAATTTCTGATGTTCGGTATGGTAGATCAGTATAGAGACAGAGTCATGAGCCTGAACAATTTCCCAACTTTTCTTAATTTCATTTTGCTTGTATGTAGCCAATGAAGTAGAAATAAATTTAGGATCAACAAGTGGGTTCAGAGTAAAATCTTCAATACTATTTTCCATTTACAAACTTCTCTTTATCATTAAAATACACTTCTGAAACCTTTTCATTACTCCAGATATAAGAGGGTGTATCATTTTTCAAATACGCCAACAGTGTCTCTTTCTTTTTCTTCGTATCTTTAATAT
>JAGGRU010000072.1 GCA_021159425.1 Sulfurovum sp. | reverse complement strand
CCGGTGGTACAGCAGAAATTACTAGCTTCACAAGACTTGAAGTGGGTGAAGGCATAGAAGTGGCAGAAGAAGACTTCGCTGCAGAAGTTGCTGCACAAATGGCATAATAGTTCTTCTATTTCACTGCATCTTTGAGGGAGTTTGTTCAGTCACATACTGACCGTATGCTCCCTCTCAACAACCCTCAAATCTACAGTAAACTAAAAGACTATTGCTGTAAAAATTCCTATCCCCTATCTTTTTTATGTTAAAATATGCAAAAATATTTTAAAGGCACTAATTAATGTCAGAACCTCTTTTGGAAGCTAAAGATATTTCTCATAGCTTTGATACGCTTCTTTTTTCAAATGTAAACCTTTCTTTAAATCCATATCAAAGTGCGGCTATTGTGGGTCGAAGCGGTTGTGGGAAATCTACACTTTTACATATTTTTTCTACGTTTTTGAAACCAGATAAAGGGAATGTGACACTATTTGCTAAAGATCTTTATGCTCAAAAGGATGAAGCAATAGAAGCACTGCGTCGTTATGATATAGGGATCATTTTTCAGTTTCATTATCTTTTTAAAGGTATGTCTGCCATGGAAAATGTGCAAGTGGCAACGATGCTCTCTGCTACCCAAATAGAAGACAGGCTTTTAGAAAAGCTTGAGATCAAAGAACTCATGAGTCATAAAATAGGTGAACTCTCGGGTGGTCAACAACAACGTATTTCTATAGCAAGAGTATTGAGTAAAAGACCCCGTATTATTTTTGCAGATGAGCCTACGGGAAACCTTGACAATGAGACAGCAGAGTTAGTGATGGATGTACTTTTGGATTATACGAAAGAGACGGGAGCAGGGCTTTTACTGGTGACGCATGATGAAAGTATGGCAGCACGCTGTGACAGTACCTATAAACTTGAAGATAAAGTGTTAAGGCTGCAAGTATGAAAATGGACTTGATGAGTATACTTTATAACACTTCCATAGTTTTGCTGGCGCTTGTTTTAGCTGTTGTCATCACGAAATTCATCACAAAATTTATAGAAAAAAAGAAAGATAAAAAGTAGGGTCGATTTATTTGGCTTGAGCGATCAAGACACCCTCTAAAAGTTTATCTATATCTCCATCTAAAATTGCATCCACATTGGTAAAAGCCTGATTGCTTCTTGTATCTTTTACCTGTTGGTAGGGCTGCATCACGTAAGATCGTATTTGATGTCCCCAACCAATTTCTGACTTTTCTACACCATCAAGTGCAGCTTGTTTTTTTGCCATTTCATACTCATAAAGACGAGACTTTAACATTTTCATGGCTGCAGCTTTGTTTTTATGTTGAGATCTGTCATTTTGACACTGTACAATGATATTGGTCTCTATGTGTGTGAGTCGGATGGCAGATTCTGTTTTGTTTACGTGTTGTCCACCTGCACCTGAAGCACGGTAAGTGTCTACACGTATGTCCTTGTCTTCAATCACAATATCGATATCATCATCTACTTCCGGAGAAACCATCACTGAAGAGAATGAAGTGTGACGTTTTGCATTGGAGTCAAATGGTGAGATACGTACCAGTCTGTGAATGCCATTTTCAACCTTTAGGTACCCATAGGCATTTTCACCTTTGATAATGAAACTCACATCTTTAATACCTGCTTCTTCACCTGCCTGATAGTCAAGACCTTCCACTTTAAATCCATGACGCTCAGCCCAACGCAGGTACATACGGTAAAGCATATTTGCCCAGTCTTGAGATTCTGTACCGCCGGCACCTGGGTGAATGGAAACAATAGCATTGGCACCATCATGTTCGCCACTTAGCATCATTTGTACTTCTAAGGCATTTGTACTTTCTTGAAGGCTGTCGGAATCTTCATAAAGCATTTCAAGTGTCTCTTCATCTTTTTCTGCTTTTGCCATTTCAAAATACTCAAGGGCATCATGTACGGCATCATTGGCAATGTTATACTTTTCCAAAATACGTTCAGTCTTTGTTTTTTCCTGAGATATTTTCCCTGCATTAGTAACATCATCCCAAAAGTTCTGGTCTTGTTGCATCTCTTCAATATCATCAAGTCTTTTTGTCAGATCATCCGGCTTTACAATATTTTTAATATTATCCATTTTTTTAGAGAGAGATTTTAATAGTTCGCTGTATTCGTATGCGTCCATAGTGAAAAAATTCCTTTTTCAAATTAAAAATTAAAAATTAAAAGAGCAGAAGTACTTTTTAATTGTTAATTATTTAGATATGATTCTACCAAAATATAGCGAAATACGAGGTTAGAGATGATAATTGCAAAAACGATTGATGAACTATATAATGCGAAACAAACGTTAAGTGGCAGTATTGGGTTTGTTCCTACGATGGGAGCCTTGCACCATGGACACCTTTCTCTTATTCAGCAAGCCAGAAAAGAAAATGAAAATTTAATTGTTTCTATTTTTGTGAATCCTACTCAGTTTTTGGAAGGTGAAGATTTGGATGCATACCCTAGAAAAGAGGTAGCAGATAAGAAAATATGTGAACTCTCCGGTGTAGATATTCTTTTTATGCCAGATATAGGTTCTATGTATGAAAGTGATGAACTCTGTATTGGTGCCCCTGCTATTCGTGGATATATTCTGGAAGGTGAAAAACGTCCGGGTCATTTTGATGGTATGCTTCAAGTGGTGATGAAACTTCTCAATCTCTCTGGAGCCACTAAAGCATACTTTGGAAAAAAAGATGCACAGCAGTTGGCTTTGATCATGCAGATGGTGAAAAACTATTTTATGGATGTCGAGATCGTTCTGTGTGAAATAGTACGTGATGACAAGGGATTGGCTTTAAGCAGCCGTAATATATATCTTGATGCAGATGAAAAGCAAAGAGCTTTGGCACTTTCCAGATCACTCAAACGTGCCACTAAACTTGTCATGGCGGGGGAACTTAATGTTGAGGCTATCAAAAAGGGTATGGTCAATGTATTGGAAGATGTTGATGAAATTGAATATGTAGCCATTGTTGATAGGGAGTTCAATGCTTTAAAAGAAGTTAAGATAGGTAATACTATTATTCTTGTTGCGGCATGGGTAGGAAAGCCGCGCTTGATTGATAATCTTTGGATTTAAGTTTATGTTCTCTATCTTACTTGTCCTGCCACTTTCTGATCTTGTTGTGACAAGAGATACATTCATCTAAAACTTTAACAAAAGATTTGGAGGCACTGTGTTTATTGCCTGCGTTCATGTCTACTCTAATATCTTCTGCAAAACGAATAATTTTTTCACCCTCTTTTCTTGAAAACTTATATTTATAAGTATCTTCTTGTGCCAAAACACTATTACTTTCAAGAGGTGGTTCCACTTTACGAGTGACTTGCTGTAGTTGATTCACTCCTTTAGATAGAATATTCCTGTCATCAATGAGTAAGCCTTTTTGGATCTTCATCATAGCTTCTTCCATTGTTTTCATATCTCTAATACGTTCAGTATTAGTATATTCGGCATGTAGTGTTAAGCTAAATAGGCTTATCAGTCCAATGGCAATCATGATTTTATACATTGTTATTCCTTTTATAAATAAAACTTATTCAATTATATCAAATTAAACTCATTTCCTTATTAACAAGAGATTTCAAAGAGTAATCCCTCTTTTGTGTTACATTGTTACACATATAGATTGATGTACAGTTTATTTAAATTATTTTGTTAATTTAAATAAATAAGATTTATTATAATATATGATATACTATAAAAATTGCTTATATCGGAGTATAATTATGAAAAAATTGTTTGAAATTCTTTTAGTTGCTGTTATCTTTTTTAGTTTAGGTATGTATGTTGGTCAAGACAAAGATGTAGTAGACACCCCTATAGCTGTAACTACTGCTGATACAGTTCCTGACAAAGTTAAACCGGAACAGAAGCCTGAAGCAAAACCTGAACCTGTTTCATCATCCGTTCCTGTTCCAGCATCTGTTGCTGCACCTGTTAGATCTAAAAACTTAGCAGTCGTCTATACTTTTGATGAAGATATAGAAAGGAAATATAATGATTTGATAGAAAAAAAGTTAAAAACCATTGGATTTTCTTTGGCTGACCCGCACAAACGGGTCAATGACCACTATAAAGAGAAATACGGTTCAACAAAGCTTGATTTTTTAAGTTTTATGTCTGTTGTGAATGATGAGAAAATAAAACCGTTGTTCAATATTGACCCAAGAATTGCTGCCTTTAGTCCATTTAACTTACTTGGATATAAGAAATTAGATGAAAATCAGACGTATGTGATGCATCTACTGCCAGAAGTGATCTTGGACATTATTGGTATTACCGATGAGAAGTTAAGAGCAGAGTATATAGAATCCTTTAAGCCGCTTGATGCCATGATCGAAGAAGAACTTGGTGGTACAAAAAGTTACATAGAATATGATAAGCTTGCAGAGAAAAGAATGATGAACTTTGAACTCACTTTTGACAGACCGAAAGACTTGACTGACTTCACGGATGATTTTCAAGAAAAATTTGAGGAGGCTATGGAGGATAGTGATTATCTTATTGCCGGATTTTTTGACTTCAAGGAGAGTAGTGCCGGAGAAGGTACTATTCCTGATTATGATGCATTTTGGACCTATGCACTCTGTCATTTTAAATTCTCTTACACTGTCTTTGACAATGAGGGCGGACGCCCTAAGGCAGGAATGTTTGCACCTTGTGCAATGTATATGTATATCAAAAAAGACTCAAATACACTGGTCATAGGTATGCCAACACTGGCAAACTGGGGTGCAACACTGAAAATTGATGATCCGAAAAGAGCAGATTTTATTAAGAAACTGGATAAAGAAATTCCTGCTCTTTTAATAAAGCTAGGTGCAAAAGAGGTTCCAAACGTGAATCCTCTTACACGAAAATCAGCAGCATCCACTGCTGTTACAAAAACGGCAAGCACAGAAGCTGAAACTGTAGAAGAGAAAAAACCTGAGGTAGCGGCAACTCCAAGAAAAGTAACGACTCCGTCAACAGCAGGGCATATTGAAAAAGAGTTTATTTCTGCTTATTTAAGAGGTCCTCTTGCCACCGCGGCACAAGTAAAAGCTGACCTTGAAAATGCCGGATTTGAAGTATTGGGTACACATAATATTGATAAAAAGGGTGATCTCACTTCGATTATCTTTACCTGCCCATCATTGAAAAAAATGGCAAGTAAAAAAAGTCGAGGATTTATGGGTGTGCTCAAGGTACTTGTTGATGATGTAAACAAACAGATCAGCATCTCTAATCCACTCTATTTTGCCAAAGCGTATCTGCAAGATGACTTTGATAAAGTAACAGCTACCAAAGTCTTAGATAAACTTAATCAGACATTTGATGGACTCACGAATGCAAAAGATGGTATGGAGTTTGATGATCTAAGCGGCTATCATTTTGCTATGAGTATGCCTTATTATGAAGATATGGAGAGTGTAGCAAGTGGTGACAATGCAAAACTCATAGAAAAAG
>JAGGRU010000112.1 GCA_021159425.1 Sulfurovum sp. | reverse complement strand
TATCAACACTGTATAAGATATTATTTAATATACTCTGCTAACAAAATTAAATAAAAAGGTAAAAATATGAAACTCAACAAATTAACCGCAAGTCTTTTCTTTGCCGGAATGCTACTACTTTCAGGCTGTGGAAGCAGTGATGATTCAACTACATCTCCAGCACAGCCGACACCTCCAGTAGAAACACCAGCACCAGGTGAGCCATCAGCTCCCGTAACCCATGCAACAAGTGTCGTCACGATAGATGGCGAAACGATCCCTGTCAACGTGACAACAACAGGGTTTGTATTTGCTGGATACGAAGGCAAACCTGTCTTGCTTGAATTTTATGGAGATACCTGTCCTCATTGTATTACTGCTATTCCAATGTATAACAGTCTTGAAGCAAAGTATGGCAATGAAATACTTATTTTGACCATAGATGCACCTGGTGCTTATGCAACTCTTAATAATGCAGGTTTACAAGATTTTGCAGCAAGAATGGGTATGCAGTATCGTACTGTTGCACAGGAAAATGAAGGTAATATGAAAGCGTATGCTGAAGGATTGGTAGGTCCAATGGCCGGTGTTCCTTATTTGATCATACTTGATGGAAATGGAAATATTATCACACAAATAGTTGGTAATGTTGACGAGTCTACGCTTGAAGGTTATATTTTAGATCTTCTCTAAAAGTTATGTATGCATAGAGGTGTTTTAACGCTTCTATAGCAGAGATTTACGTTCTTTATTTTCTACTATTCATTTTTTAAATTACGCTATATTGTGTTTCCCATTCCTCATTATTATCTCTTATTTTTACTATGAAATAAGGGGAAAAGGTATCGTAAAGTGTTATAATTTAAAATCATAATGTTAAAGCAGGGAGGACTAATGAATCATGCCTAAAATATCGGTAGTTATACCCGTCTATGGCTGTTGTGCTAGCTTAAGTGACCTATATGCACAACTGAAAGATTCTTTGTCAACCATCTCTGAAGATTTTGAGATCATTTTTATTAATGATGCAAGTCCTGATAATGCCTGGGATACTATCAAGGAACTGGTAGCCCAAGACGATAGAGTCAAAGGTATCAATCTCTCTAGAAACTTTGGACAGCATAAGGCAATTGCTGCCGGACTTGCACATGCTCAAGGTGACTGGGTAGTTGTGATGGACTGTGACTTGCAGGATCGTCCTGAAGATATTATTAAACTTTATAATAAAGCACAAGAAGGGTATGACGCTGTATTTGGACAACGTATCGGACGCCAGCACAGCAGACGGAAACGATGGGCATCAAGAGCTTTTATTGCTGTATATGATTATCTTTCTGACTCTAAAACAGATCCGACAATAGGAAACTTCAGTATTATTTCCAGAAAAGTAGTAGATGGACTCAAAGAGTTAAAAGAGCAGCATCACCCCTATACTTTTTTTGTTATCTGGCTTGGATTTAAGCGTACTTACATTGAAGTTGACCATGCAAAAAGAGAGACGGGAGAAAGTTCTTATAATTTTAAACGCCTCATTGAACTTGCTATGGATAATATTGTTTCTCAATCCAATAAGCTGCTTAAAATGTCAATTAGATTTGGTTTTGGACTGGCATTTTTTTCAGCACTGTATGCATTCTATCTTGTCATTAAATATTTTATGATGGATGAAGTAGCCCCAGGTTGGACCAGTGTCATGGTTTCGATGTATTTTATTGGTGGGCTACTCTTTGCAAACTTGGGTCTTATTGGTCTTTACATTGGTAAGATCTTTGATGAAACCAAAAATAGACCACTCTATGTTATTGATGAAATTATCTAAATCGATTAAGTAGTATGAAGCACAAAAAAAAGAAATTAATTATCTATGGAGATAGCAGCTATGCTGAGATGATCGCACACTATTTTCAAACAGACAGTGAATATCAAGTAGTAGCTTTTTGTGTGGATCAAGCGTATAGAACAAGAGAAGAAATCAACGATCTTCCAGTAGTTACTCTTGAAAATATTGAAGATCACTTCTCTACGGAAGATCATACTATATTTGCCGCGATAGGCTACAAAAGTGTTCGAACACACAAAGTTTTGTTTGAGAAAATAGCAGGGCTTCCTTTTCCTGTCGCCAGTTACATTAGCAGCCAAGCCATTGTAGATTCCAGCTGTGAAATTGGCGTCAACTGTCTTATCCTCCCCGGATGTATTCTTGAACCTGACACTATTATTGAAGAGAACTGTTTTATTAATTCCGGTGCTATTGTTTGTCATCATACTCTCATCAAAGCACACTCCATATTGGCAGCCGGATCATTGATTGGAGGACACACGATAATAGGTGAAAGTTCATTGATCGGATTTAGCGCAACAGTCGCTGAACTCTTACAAGTGGGCAGTGAGACACTTTTGGGTGCAGGTAGTCTTTTGTTGCAAAATACAGAGGATCATACCATGTACGTTGGTACCCCTGCCAAAGCCATTCGTAAGCATATCGATACCGGTATTGTGTTATCATCAAATAATTTAAATAAAGGTTAGATTTTGGGATATTTCTATATTTTTGGAACGATATTTTTTACTGTATATGGACAGATCGTACTCAAATGGCGTATGAACGGTATTGGGGGATCACTCCCTGAAGGCTTGAGTGACAAAATCATTTTTCTCTTTAAAATACTGTTTGATCCTTGGGTCTTTTCTGGGTTTTTTGCTGCCTTTGTCGCTTCATTCTTCTGGATGGCGGCAATGACAAAATTTGATATCTCCTATGCTTACCCATTTATGAGCTCTGCTTTTGTGTTGGTCTTTTTACTCTCGGTCATACTCTTTGATGAATCTGTTACTTGGCAAAAGGTAACGGGCTTACTCCTGATCGTAGCCGGTATTATCGTCACCAGTAGGAGTGTATAATGATTATTTTCAACAGACCACCCTTTACAGGCAATGAAGAAAAATACCTGATTCAATCTATGAAAAGTCTTAAAATCTCCGGAGATGGTGAGTTTACACAGCGTTGTCATCGTTGGTTCGAAGAGAAACTGGGATGTAAAAAAGCACTTTTGACTACATCATGTACCCATGCACTCGAGATGACAGCACTTTTGATTGACATTCAGCCCGGAGATGAGGTTATTATGCCTAGCTATACGTTTGTATCTACTGCAAATGCTTATGCTCTGCGTGGTGCCAAAATCGTTTTTGTAGATGTACGACCAGATACAATGAACATCGATGAAACACTCATAGAAGCAGCGATTACGGAGAAGACAAAAGCGATCGTCCCGGTACATTATGCCGGTGTCGCTTGTGAGATGGATACTATTATGGATATTGCCAATAGACACAAACTCTTCGTCATAGAAGATGCTGCACAGGGAATGATGAGTAGTTACAAAGGAAAAGCACTAGGAACCATTGGTCACTTTGGGACTTTTAGTTTTCATGAAACCAAGAACTATACCAGTGGCGGTGAGGGTGGACTACTCATTATCAATGATGAAAACTATATCACTCAAGCGGAGATTATTCGAGAGAAAGGCACCAATCGCAGTCAATTCTTTCGAGGTATGGTTGACAAATACTCATGGGTGGATATAGGCAGCAGTTACTTGATGAATGACCTGAGTGCCGCTTATCTTTGGGGACAACTGGATATTGCTGATGAAATCAACGATGAACGGGTGAATCACTGGAAGATGTACTACAAGGGATTAAGTGGATTGAGTAAAAAAGGTGTATTGGAACTTCCAGTGGTACCTGATAGCTGTCTGCACAATGGGCATATGTTTTTTATCAAAGTGAAAGATCTCAATGAAAGAACAAACCTCATAGAGCACCTAAAATCACATGGCATACATGCTGTTTTCCACTATGTACCTCTCCACAGTGCACCGGCCGGTATCAAATTTGGTACTTTCTTTGGTGAAGATATCTATACTACAACTGAGAGTGAAAGATTGGTACGATTACCACTCTATTATGGTATAAAACAGGAAGATATAGAGAGTGTCATCAACACTATTGTAGAATATTATGCTTAACAGTAACTCAGTTAAACGGGAAAATAATAAGTGATAGAAACGATACTGATTACAGGAAACAGGGGTTTTATAGGTAGTTATATCGAAAAGACTCTAAGTGACCATTATAATACTATAGGACTATCTAGAGCAGATGGCTCTGATATTACAGACTATCACTCTCTGAAAAAAAGTGAAAGTAAAATAGATGTCATTATTCATACCGCCGCAATAGCAAGTGATGACTATGAGACATCATTTCAAACCAATGTTGTTGGTACGCTCAATCTCTGTAAATATGCCAAAGAGAATGGAATAAAAAGATTTATTCTTATCTCTACCATTTTTGCACTTGAAGAAAACGACAATGGATATTTTAACAGTTACGGAAAAACAAAAAAAACTTCCGAAGAGGTTGCCACTGCATACTGCAAAGAGAACGGTATCGATCTAACAATTCTCAGGCTGGCTCAGGTTTATGATGATGCCCGACTGGGACAAAGTGGACAGGCAATGCTCTACTACTTTATTGACACCATACAGACACAAGATCAAATCACTCTGTTTGGTCGCCGTAATCCGCTGAGAAACTACATTCATATTGATTATCTTTGTAGTGTTATAGAGGAAGTTCTTACAGAAAAGAAGGTTGGTACCTGGAACATCACAGAGGAAAAGAGTCACACGATCACAGAAATAGCCTATATAATATTCGATGTTCTCCAAAAACAGCCCAATATTTCTTACCTTACAGAAAAGCCAAATATTCCTTCTGTTCACATCCCCTATGAAGATCGATATAACAGCGATACACTCTCATCCATCCCTTTGATAGATGGTATAAAAAGGATACTCAATCATGACAAATAAACCTATCACTATACTGATAACCGGCGTAGGTGCCATCATCGGATATGGTCTCATCAACAACCTTAGAAAATCTAAATATAACTGTCGCATCATCGGCATAGACATCTTCCACGATGCTGTAGGACAAAAGTGGTGTGATACGTTTATCCAAGGGGTGCGTGCCGATTCGGAAGAGTTCATAGGTTTTATCAACAATATTGTCAAGACAGAAAAGGTTGACTTGGTCATCACTGGTATCGAACAGGATTTAAAGGCACTCATAGAAGGTTTCAACTCCCTTGATCATTCCGCCAAGTATTCGCTTAACAACAAAGCACTCTATAAAACGTTCGATGACAAGAAACTCACTTACAAATTTCTGGAAGGTACAGCTGATCTGATACCTTATATAGACTATAGTGATACACTTTTTGAAGAAGCAAAAAAGACTTTTGGTCTACCATTTATCCTCAAGCAGGATATCTCCTACGCATCCAAAGGTGTTGCTCTTATACAAGAAGAAAAAGATTATGACTTCTATATCGACCGTTTTGGCAGTGGCTGCATGGCACAGCAAAAGCTTGATATTAAAGACAGGGAATATACTTGTTCACTTTTTGGACTTGGTGATGG
>JAGGRU010000322.1 GCA_021159425.1 Sulfurovum sp. | reverse complement strand
TCTTTGGTGATGATCAGGATGTTTTAGCGCTTTATAATGTTGTTGCAGGAGCACAGAAGTGAAATTAGCATTTAATGAAAAAGGGTTTGATTTCATAACGGATGATACCTCTAAACTGGATGAAAATACACTTTTTTTAAAAACAGCACAAAACAGCCGCTATTATGAAAAACTGGATTCGAAGCCGGAGTTTATTATTTCAGAAGAACTCATTTCTATTTGGGGACTGGAAAAAATGAAAGTGGCAGGGGTTACCGGAACCAATGGTAAAACAACTGTAACCGCAGCTATTTACTCTTTTCTGCTTGATCTGGATGAGAAACCTGCCTTGCAGGGAACAAGAGGTCTTTTTGCTGAAGAGAAGCGTATAGAAGATAAAAGCATGACCACGCCTTCGATCTTGGAAACACTGCACAATATGAAACAGACCATGGATCTGGGGTGTAACTACTTCATTATGGAAGTAAGTTCTCATGCCATAGATCAGAAACGTATAGAAGGGCTTAAGTTTGCGCTTAAAGTGCATACCAATGTAACTTCTGACCATTTGGACTATCATGGTACGGTAGAAGAGTATAGACGTGTTAAAAGTCTCTTCTTTGCAGATGATTCACCTAAACTGCTTAACAAAGATGATATTAAAAATATCACTTATAATCCTATAGGTGCACAAAGTTACGGGGTAGATGAACCGGCAACGTTTAAAGTACAAGCCTTCTCTCTTATTCACGGGATCACTGCGGGTATTAAGCATATGCAGACAGAAGCGACTTTCCACTCACCTATGGTAGGACTTTTTAACCTTTTTAATCTTATGGCTGCGGTTGGTTCCGTGGTGATGCTGACAGGCAGAAAAGTAGAAGAGGTGTGTGAAGTAGTTGAAAATTTTGCAGGTGTGGCAGGACGTATGGAAGTCGTAAGCCGTGATCCTCTTGTCATCGTAGATTTTGCACATACCGATGATGGCATGTTTCAAGTACTGGACTCCATCAAAGACAGAGATATTTCTGTAGTCTTTGGTGCAGGCGGGAATCGTGATAAAGGTAAACGTCCCAAGATGGGCGCGGTTGCAGGCAGATTTGCAAAGAAAATATATGTCACTTCAGATAACCCTCGTGATGAAGTGCCTGAAATGATACTTGAAGATATTTTGGTAGGTTTGCAAGGTAAAGGTCATGTGACCGCTACACCGGACAGAAGACTTGCTATTAAAATGGCACTGGATGATCTTGAAGGTGATGATGCACTTCTTATTTTAGGTAAGGGCGATGAGGATTATCAGGAGATCAAAGGAGTGAAACATCATTTCGATGACCGTGAAGTTGTCAGAGAACTTTTAAATATTTAAAAGGGATCTTTTAAAAGATCCCTCACTTGCTAATATTTATCCTTCATTGCTTCCGTATAGGTATCATGTAAATTCATTACTTTTCCCCCATATTTTTTTGCAAATGCTTTTGCTTTGGATTTTTTAGAAAAAGCATATTTACTGACACGACTCATAGTTGCAGGTTTGGAACTCCCTACAACATAAAAAGCTTTATCGGCAGAGATAAATTTTAAACTGTTGGTATCTACAACTTTCAAATTCACAAGGTCTGTTTTATTGATCTCATTGTCATGTACGACACAATGTATGGAACAGTACTGCTTTTTAGTCCCTTTTTTAGTTTCAGCAGCGTGATTTGTTTTATAGAATGTTTGAAGGTTCATACCACAAATAATACAGGACTTTTTATTTTTCCCTTTTTGAACAAGTTTGACTTGTTTCGCAGATACAGTTTGAAAACGGGCTTCACTGCTTTTGGCGATACTGTTTGTAGCACCAATGAAGAGTAGTACAATAATGAGAGTTGATAGTAGTGTGATGTGTTTCATAGATAACCTTTTGAAATAGTTTTGATAAGTCTAACGGAAATTTGTTAAAGGTGTGTTAAGAGATACTAAATACTTTATTTTGAATCAACTTACCAAATATTTTAACTGTGGCAATGTTTCTCTCTTCATTTTTTTAGAAAAAACGAAGCAAAAAATCGTCACGATTCTCGAAACACTGCGTTTACAAGGTCGTTCATCGTGACAAGGCACGCTTTGCGTGATTGATGGAGAAGAGCTTATCCCATATTCATATCAAATTTTTCACCTGTCTCTTGTGTTTTTTTGTAAAGGAGGTGTGCGTGGATGATCTGGTATGTCATCCATCCGAATGAGAGTATTGTCAATAAACCTGCAAGAAGTATCATCTGTGGTATAAAGATCGACAACACAAAAGTGACAATGGTTGCCAGGTGAATATAGAGATGTTTTTTGGCTGTCTTCGGATGGATCACTTCGTGCATCATCGGGGCGGTAAAGTAGCCTTGTGAGTTTAAGTGAAACCATGTCAGGAAAGGGACTATTTTGTAGAACATGGCAAAGACTATGCTCAGTGCAAATGACGTAAAGAAGATGTAGCTTAGTGTTTGTAGAGCGGCTATCTCTTTAAATTGTGAAATGATCATGAATGCCATACTTAGCAACAGGGAACTCATTCCCATACGCCAAAACCATACGGTGGCATCTGTTAAGGGACGCTTTCTTTGTGTCAATCTTTTTAGTGTCAACAGTGCATACCCACTTAACAATAAGGCAAGTAAAATATTTGAAAACATCCATATATAGGAAGAGAAAAGTCCTATGATGCTTGTAATGACAAGTAAAGTCAACAGTGTCAATGGTAAATATTTGCTGACAAGTTTAGGGTAAGAGGGTGTGACATAAAACATTTCTATGACTTGGAAAGAGATAGAGACAATAAGCAGAGCGATCCAGCCAAAAAGACCGAAAGAGTAGTGGGCTTCTTTCACTTCTGTGTAGTATGTGCCGGCAAACAGACCGGAAAGTGTTCCTGTGAGGTAGAGTGCCAAAAGGATCACTATGAAGAGTGAACTAAGTGTAAGAAGTATACCTTTGGATGAGCTGCTGTGATGGGGAAGTTTAATTAGGTTTTTGAGCATGATCCCAGCAATAGTGAGAATACTCCCTCCTAATAAGAGTGAGGCCAGTCCAAAAAGCCAAGGTGCATTAGAATTGAAAGCAAAAAGAAGTGAAATAACACCAAGCATAAAAGGATACTGTACAAAATTGGCTTTTTGAACGGGAGACTTAAGGGTGACTCCCGCAATGACGGGTAACATTTGGAAGAGTGCTGCGAACATGAATGAGAGCATGACCCCAAGAGTCAATGTATGTGTCAGTATGATCGCTTCCAGACTGTGTGCATTAAAAATAGTTGTTTTAAAAAGTAGTATGAGTAACCCTGTTAGTATTCCAAAAAGTGCACCTGAAAAAAAGAAACGAAATACGACGGAAAGGGGAGGAGCTTGATCTAAAGAGAGCCCATTTTGGCTAAACATTATTACTCCTTGTCAGGACTGTCGCTAAGAAATTCACTTAAATTAATATCATGTATTTTGCTAATGAGTATATGCCAATCTCCATTTTCATCTTTTTTGTTAAAAATTTGAAAGTTTTGCTCAGATGCCAAGTCTAGAAGAGGAATGGGATTTTTACGGTGTACCATGTAAAAATAGTTTCCACCATCTAATTCTCTTAATGCTTTCATTGCAAGTTCAAGAGGCTTAGGATGTTCCAACTCTCTTGCATCCAGTGCTATTTTTTTAAGATCAGTCATATTGTACCTTGGTGTAGTAAATTGAGACATACTCAAAGTACCACTTTCTTCATTTTCTCCAGTGTGCTTACTTTTGTCTCTTGGGGAAGTACTCTGTCGCACATAGCATACAACATTTGTTCTTCTTTCATGTTGTGCTGCTGCAATAATATCATCGCAGATTCACAAAGAGAGAGATAGGCATCTTTATCTTGATCTTCAAGTGCATGTGCAAGTTTTCCTATGAGGTCTTTTACCTGTTCATGCTCATAACGCATTACCTGGGTTGGTCCTTCAGAACTTCCTGTCTGTGCTTCAAATGCAGGGAAGAGTTCATCTTCTTCTCTTTTGAAGTGCCTGAGTGTGGTATTTGCAAAAAGCATAAATTTCTCTTCTGCATCTGCCCAGTCACCATTTGCTGCTGCCTGTTCCGCTGCTGCAAATTCTGTATCACAGTCTCTGTGCTCTTGCGTCATAAATTGTGAAATTATCATTATCTATCCCTTGTTTACTGTTATCATTTTATCCCATAGATCAGTAGAGAGTAAAATATTCTCTACTCTTGCCTGCCAGAGTTTTCCGAACTCTTTTTTCTCATCGTCACTTGCCAGTCCTTTCATAGCCTTGCCCATAAGAGGCTGCATCATTGGATCTGCCGGTATCATAGAAGGATTATAGCTCAGTGTTACACTTTCATCTGTGTCAAGTCGGGTAAGTTTAACTTCACCGTTCATAGGTACATCATATGAGACAAGATTATTTCTTGCCATATTCCCGTTCAGACCTTTAAAGCCGCCAATACCATTTGCTCCGGCAATAAAAGAGATCACATTGCAGATCACACCTGTTACGCCATCTGCTTCCCCCTCTTTCATGGAGACCTGAATACTCCCTCTTTGTGGGAGTTGATCTCCATAAAGTGCTTCAAGCCCTTTGAGTGCCATAAGATATGCGCCTGCTACTGTAGGACAAGAGTGCCCGGCAAGTTTCACACACTCAACATAAGAGATCTCCATTTTTCCCTCTTCAAAAGCACCTAAGAAGTTACTAAGCGGGTCTTGAAGTTGAATCGATTGTACTTTGTCAAAAAAAGCAGGGTATTTCATATTTTTTTCCTCATAAACGAATTAATGCATTATAATATAAGAAAAGAATTCAAGGGTTGATACTTATCAAGATTGCTCAACTAATCTCTAATTAAGTAAATCGGAGTAAAATACTCTTAATTAAAATTAATCTAAAGGAATTACCATGATGCAAGGTGTGCCACAACCAGCGTTCTATATATTTAAATGTCAGCAGTCAGCTCCTCCGGGGATGCCAAAGCCAAGCTGTGTAAGTCAAAATGATCCGGAATCAGCTCAACTTTTCCAGCATTTGGCACAGTCACTGATGATGAAAGGTATCATTGGAACAGTTCAGCCTATACAGACAGGTTGTCTGAACCGTTGTCAGCAAGGACCGGTAATGCTTGTAGAGCCGGGACATACAATGTATGTAGAATTGACAAAAGAGAAGATAGACAGAATTGTTGATGAGCATATCATTGGCGGGAATGTTGTAAATGAGTATGTGATCGCAGATGAGATGTGGGGTGAAGCAATACCTCCATCTCAAATGGCTAGATAATATTAATTTCTAAACATATTACAATATTCGTAGGGTCGATTTATCGACCTTATATTTAAAATGTGATGTTGTGTTGGTCGATAAATCGACCCTACGGATGTAGAGATATTATTTATATGAAAATATAAAAATTCCTCAATTACCTCACAATTACAGTATAATATGAAACTATGTGGGGTTTTGGTATAATC
>JAGGRU010000308.1 GCA_021159425.1 Sulfurovum sp. | reverse complement strand
GACAAGAGTAATATTCGTTTTGTAGTACACATGACCATGCCAAAAACACTGGAAAACTTCTATCAGGAGATTGGGCGTGCAGGAAGAGATGGTGTTGAGTCTGAAACACTTCTACTCTTTTCGGCACAAGACATTGTCCAGCAAAAAATGTTCATAGAAGATTTGCCTGAAACCCCATACAAACAACATGCCTTTAATAAACTTGACAGTATGGTACGATTTGCAAATTCTGAAAATTGTCGCCATCAGTCTGTTGCTGCCTATTTTGATGACCGTATGGATATTTGTAAAGACAAATGTGACAATTGTACCGCACCGGAAAGTGAAAAGGTTGACATTACTACGCCTTCCAGGATGTTACTCTCTACAATTTTAAGAACAGATCAGAAGTTTGGTTTGCATTATGTGATAGATGTACTTAAAGGATCTAAAGAGCAGAGGGTATTGGCAAATGGACATGACAGCCTCTCTGTCTATGGCATAGGCAATGAATACTCAAAAAACCAATGGTTGACAATAGGGGACAAGCTTCTTGAGCTTGGAGCAGTTGAAATAGGTGAATTCAAAGTGTATAAGTTGACAAACTTTGGAGTTGAAGTGATTAAAGGTGCGCATACGATAGATTTGAAAAAAGAGAGATTGACAGTTCAAAAAGCGGAAGCTAAAAAGAAAGTGACCTATTTTGATGACTATGATGTTGGAATATATGATCAACTTCGTAGCTTACGTACACAGATAGCATCAGAAAAAGGTATTCCTCCTTATATTGTATTTTCAGACAAGACGCTTAAAGACCTGAGCAACAAACAACCACAGGATAAAGAACAAATGTTAAATGTACATGGTATAGGGGAAGTAAAGTTTGAGAGGTATGGGGAAGCGTTTTTGGAGGTATTGACTGATGTATAGAGTTTCATTTATCTATAATTAATCAATTTACTCTATAATGTACTTATAGTTAATAGTACAAGGAGAATCTATGCAAACAGTTGGAATACGAGATTT
The DNA here is from genome assembly GCA_021159425.1 of Sulfurovum sp. GTDB lineage: Bacteria > Campylobacterota > Campylobacteria > Campylobacterales > Sulfurovaceae > Sulfurovum. The sequence goes on along the minus strand of JAGGRU010000308.1, from coordinate 4,512 downwards.
ACAATTAAATCCTGCCTCATTTACTAAGCCGTTAGAGAATAATGAGTTTGTTATGATTACAAAAAGAGGTAAACCTCTAGGTATAGCAACGACATTTACTGACAGTATTTTAAATCATGGTCTGATGGAGAGTATTGTACTTAAAGCATTTAATCAAGGTGATATATCTTTAGGACAATTAGCATCATCTCTCAAATTAACAAAACATGAGACAATGAAATACTTAGAGATAGTAAATATACCAGTAACTGACTATGATCTAGAAGAAGATTTAAAAGCAATAGAGGCATTTCTGTAGTGAAATTAATAGTAAGTGATAGTACAACGATTATCACGCTTTTGAATATTGAGAGAATAGATATATTAAAAAATCTTTTTGATGAAGTGTATATTCCTGCAAAAGTCTATAATGAGATAGTTGTAGAAGAGAGTATTATTTTAGGGGCTTCTTTCTTCATAAAAAAAGAGATAGGAGACAAAGCACTTTATGAGCTCCTGTCCAGAAGTTTGGATGCAGGTGAATGTGAAGCCATCGTGCTTGCAAAAGAGATGAAGTTGTCACTTATTATTGATGAGAAAAAGGGTAGAAAAATAGCCAGTAATTTAGGTATAAATATTATGGGTTTTTTAGGTTTATTACTTTTAAACCATAAGAAAAGATGTTTAACAAAAGATGAAACAATAGAAGTGTACTATAGTGCAAAAAAGGCTAGCTTTAGAGTAAGCGAACGATTAGAAGAGAAGTTTTTTACTTTATTGGAAAATGCATGTTAGAGTGGGATATGATAGTAGATAAAAATGAATACAAACCCCTATGCGGCATAGATGAAGCAGGGCGTGGTCCTTTGGCTGGTTCTCTTGTGATGGCTGGAGTGATACTTAAAAAACCTGTTGAAGGTTTGATGGATTCTAAGAAATTGACAGAGAAAAAACGTGAGGCACTTTATCCACTTGTAATTGAAAACTCTGAGTATCACATTGTCTCTTTTTCTGCACAAGAGGTGGATGAACTGGGAATATCAAAGTGTTTACATCAAGGTTTACAGAGCATACAGAAACATTTACCTAATGCGGAGTATCTTTTTGATGGAAACAGTACATTTGGTGTAGATAATATTACAACGATGGTAAAAGCGGATGACAAAATACAGGAAGTATCTGCAGCTAGTATTTTAGCTAAAGTGACACGTGATAGAGAGATTGTGAAGCAGGCTAAATTGTATCCGGAATATGGATTTGAAAAACATAAAGGGTATGGAACTAAAGCCCACATAGAGGCTTTAGTGAAGTATGACAGATGCGAAATTCATCGCAAGACCTTTAGAGTTAAAGGCTTGGATGAACCTGTACTGTTTTAACTTGGCTGGCTTTACATCATGGGTTTTCCATTGACAGTTAATTTCCCGTCTTTTATTTCCAGTTCGTATACTTTTTTGCCATTGATGATCTGTGGCTGAATGACCATAGCTAACATCATAGCTCTTGGATCTTGTGCAATGATGGTAAATAGTGCATCAGAAAGTGTCAACTTTATCTCTGCGTTGATTGCTTCAAGTGCTGTAAAAGGATTTGCCTGAATGGCAGCAAGACTTGCAGACTTGTTTACTTTAAATAATGAAGTGAGTGAAAAGCCATCCATTGTTTGTCCAAGATATTCCATTTTTTTTACTTCAAGCGATGGAATCTCCATCGTAATACCTTTGGAGATCAGTGCCTGTATGAGCCTGTTTGTTTCAGCTTCATCTTTCATATCAACTTCTTCAAGCTGTTTTAAAATATTCATATCAAGATTTTTAACATTAAAAGAGAACGTTGTATGTGTGAGTTTTGTTTTTTTGTTCGCTTCCACCATTTCAAGGTCAGACATTTTGAATATCATCTTATTGGAAGCAAGATCATTTGTCACAGAAGTCTTATTGTCTCCCTCAATGTTATGTATTGCAAGAGAAAATGTTTCACTGTCATTTTTAGCTGTAGCCTTTAGATCTGCCATTTTATACGTGTAGCTTGAATCGTAAATAGATTTACCTGTAAGTGTATAGTTGCTCCGTAAATCATTTAATGCTATATTGAATTCATCCCCGGATTTTATAGTGAGGTTTTTCATATTTTGAATAAGTGTATTGATACGATCATTTTTGATAGTTCCCTCAAAAGTCAAGCCTGTTATATCAATATTGGCAATGGTTTCGAGCTTAAAATTTTCATGAATATCTTTGATGTATCCTTTAAAGCTTGAAAGCAGTTTGTTAAAGTCCACATGAACCAGCAATGCTTTTCTTTTTAACATATCATTGAGTTGTTTAATAAGTTCCTTGTCTTCTTTTTCAAGGTCTTGAATAGTACTGATAGAGACAGGAAGATTAAGAGGATACATATCTACTGAGAGTGCGGAGTAGCTGTCGTTGAGATATTGAAGATCCATACCTATCTTTATACCTACCAAAGACTTGGCATCTTCAAGTGCTATTTCACTGCCTTGTTGTTTGAGAAATTTCATGATCTTCTGCGGATCATCAAAAGAGAGAACAAAATGTTCCTTTTGAGCTTTTACTTCTCTTTCCTGTATTGAAAAACCATTTTGCTCCAGCATGTTTAATTCTGTGTTGACACGTATTTTCATCTCTTCAGTAATTTGTGCTGAACCTGCTGTAAAATAATAGATCGCTGCAACAAGTATAATAGTGATAAGTCCTAAGCCTATTTTTTTCATAAAAATTCCTTGAATTAATTTTGTTTCGTAGGGTCGGTTTACCGACCACTATACGGTTAAGTGTTGTTACTTTTGGTCGATCAATCGACCCTACATAAAATTATTGATAGATCGATCTTAAATGTTCCATCTTCTTACCCATATTCAGTAGCGTCATATCTGCCAAAGTCAGTGCCATCATTGCTTCGCATACAACTGTTCCACGCAGGGCAACACAAGGGTCATGACGACCTTTCAGGTTACACTTTACCTCTTTATCATGTGTAGTGATCGTATCTTGTTCCTGAAATATGGAAGGTGTAGGTTTAAAGTGTGTTTTAACAATGATCGTATCTCCATTGCTAATACCACCCAATATTCCACCTGCATGATTGCTCTTAAAACCTTTCAGTGTTATGGGGTCGTTATTCTCAGAGCCTTTTAAATGTGTACTTGCAACGCCATCACCGATCTCTACTGCTTTGGCTGCATTGATTCCCATCATTGCTTCAGCAAGTATGGCATCAAGTTTATAGTAAAGAGGTTCCCCAAGACCTATGGGTACACCTGTTGCAGTGGTAAGCACAACGCCACCTACAGAGTCATGATTCTCTTTGGCTCTTAAAATTGCTGCTTCCTGTTCTGCTTCTTTATTTGGATCAAGGGCATACATTTTCGAAGATTTTGCATATTCAAAATCCTGTACCTCTCCTTTGATCCCATCTACTTCACAAAGCCCGCTTTGCACAGAAATTCCAAGCTCTTTAAGCATGAGTTTTGCAATGGCACCACCTGCCACTCTTGCTGCTGTCTCTCTGGCAGAAGAGCGTCCGCCACCACGGTAATCTCTGAGACCATACTTGTGAAAGTAGGTAAAGTCTGCATGCCCTGGACGGAAAAGGTCTTTTACATTCTCGTAATCTTTAGATTTTTGATTGGTATTGAAAATAACCATAGCAATAGGAGTACCTGTACTCAAGCCTTCAAAGGTACCGGATAGAATTTCAAATTTATCATCTTCTTTACGTCCGGTTTCAAGCTTGCTTTTCCCGGGTTTTCTGCGGTCAAGTTCAGACTGGATAAATGCTTCATCTATCTTCAGTCCTGCAGGAATACCATCAAGTATGCATCCTAAAGCTTTACCGTGTGATTCTCCAAAAGTGGTGAGTGTCAGTTTCTTTCCAAAGGTATTCATCTTAGCCCTTTAATTTTTTCAGTGCAATTTGTGCTGCTTTTTGCTGAGCATCTTTTTTACTTTTACCTTTTGCCGCAGCAATGGTCTGGTTATCTAAAATAATAGCGATCTCAAACTCTTTTTTGTGGTCAGGTCCGGATGAACCTAACATTTCATAAAGAGGTGTGACACCATGTGTTGCCTGTGTCAACTCCTGAAGTGCAGTTTTGTAATCTTTTGACAATGATTTCAGGTCTATTTTAGGATGACATTCTTCTAGCAGTTTAATGGAGATATCTTTAGCCGTTTCAAGTCCGGCTTCAAGATATATGGCTCCTATGATGGCTTCAAAGGCATTTGAAAGCAGGGAAGGTTTGTTTCTTCCATTATTGTTTTCTTCTGCCATGGAGAGAAAAATATACTCTCCCAGCTTGATCTCTCTTGCTAACAGTGTAAATCCGCTTTCGTTGACCAGTGATGCACGTATTTTAGAAAGTATGCCTTCATCCGAGTTTGGGAATTTGTTGAACAGGTACTCACCTACGATAAGGTCAAGTACTGCATCTCCCAAAAACTCAAGCCGCTCATTATTGTAAGGCTTTTTATTACTTTTGTGTGTTAAAGCCTCAATAATCAATTGCTTGTT
>JAGGRU010000403.1 GCA_021159425.1 Sulfurovum sp. | reverse complement strand
ATAAATTTTTCATTTTGCTAATATTCATCCTATAACACTAAATCAATCTTTTAACTAATATTATCATAAAATCAAGATATCTGATAAGGTATTTTGAAAATATTTTTTATGCAATAGGTCGTTGATTAGTTAAAAGGGGTCTGATGAACGTAATCGTACTAATCTTTATCTGCAATCTAAAACAACTACTTATTACTCACCGAGGGTGTCAGGTTATTCATGATACATTTCTTCGAAACACATCACAAATGACCAAAAGACTTCAATATATTATAGTATTTCAATATGCATATCGTACAGATTTTTAAACTTTTTAAATCCTTTGTCAAAACTGATGAGTTTCGTACAGTTGTTAGCATGAGCAAATGCTACATGGTACACATCAAAAGAGTTTTTAAAAGCATAATCATTATCTAAATTCTGCAATAGTTCATCACTAAACCTCTCTTTTTCATCTTTTACAAAGGTCTGAAAGAGTTGTAGAGCACTCTCAATTTTAGTACTATCTTCTTTTGCTTTTTTCATGACAAAGGCGTATTCCAAAAGATTGAGATTCGAAAGCAGTAGCGTATTGTTTTGTATAGATTCTTTGAGGATGTTTATCGCTCTATCTTGTTGACTAGGAGTATCTATCACTGTCAATGTTGCATAAAGCAACACATTAGTATCAAAATATATCACGACTTAACTCAGCATGTGGGTTCAATATTAAAGAGTTGTCTAATTTTATGCCGTGTTCACTTTTCGTTTGAATAATGTGATCTAAAGTATTTAACGCTGTAGAGTTTTTACTTACTACTTGTTTTTCACGACTTGTAGTAATCTTGACACCATCATGTTTAAAATTATTCAACAACCACAATATTTTTTCAGATAACTGCTCATTGGGTATATCAATTTTAATAGTCATAATGTCGCTCCTTATGTAGACGTACTTTAAATTATAGCATATAAAGTTTTTATTTTATTAAAAACAAAAATAGAAGTCTATCATTATCATCTTTTTAACGATTAAACTCTCTAACTAATTTATCTATGAGCCACTTGCAGATTCTAACAAAAGTTTGATTGTAAAATTATTTCTCTAACAAAACCTTATAAAATGAGCTATACAGTAGGTTTTATAAAATATAGGTGTCAGGTGAACGTAATCGTACTAGCTGTATCTCTTTATAATCCCATTGATCGTTGACTGTGCCATACCCAACACTTTAGCAATCATGTGTTGAGAATATCCTTCTTCATATACTTTTAGCCCGTTACTACGTTGAGTGTGGTAATAGAAAATATTTCCTTACCTTAATACCCAAAATGCCAAAAACTCACTAGGTTCCTGTATTACTATGCTACTGTTTTTAAAGCCTCTCGTGTCTCTAGTGATTATCATATCTATACCTGCATCATTAGCAGCTGTGTAAATGACGCTGTCTTCATAGTCTGAGCCGTTGTGAATAGAGGCATCACTCAAAATATTTTTTGTTACAGGGGCTACTTCAAATAGTTTTAAAAGTGTCTCTATGAGATTGTCTGCTTCTGCTTTGTTTGTTGCTCTTTGCATCAAGTAATGTATGGTTGTGACAGATGTAGCACAGAGGTATGCTTCTAGCTCTTTATTTTCTATAAGTACAAAGATTTCCCTAGCCATAGCTACAAAAGGCTCTCTCGCTAAGAGTGCATCTAGTACAACATTTGTATCTAGCAGTATCTTCATAGATATTTATCTGCCAAGTAATTCTTATAATCACCTTCGTCTAATGATTTACTTTTAATAATACCAATAAGACTATCTGTAATTTTACTTTTTTTCTGACTAGGTGGCTGAGTATGTAAAAGATTTTTAAAGAAAGTATTGACTATTTTAGAGACTGAAGTATTGTGCTTTTTGGCATAGACTTTTATCTCTTTTATAAGTTCACTTTCTGAGTAAAGTGTTATTTTTGAAGTCATTATAGTCCCTTTAGTCGTATAGTTTTTTATTTATTATACGATATTTTGGAAAATATGTCAACTTTTTTCAAAGCAGAGAGAGAATCAACCATGCAAAAAGTTGCATGGTCATGTAGTTTTATGGAAGTTGCGGTCCTGCTGATGCGTAATCAAACTCTCCACCATTACCATCATAACGGTGGAAATTCTTAATGAACATAGCTGCAAGTTCATCACGCTGTGTATCAAAAACCGCCTTGTCAGGCCATGCATTTCTTGGATTAAGAAGATGTGGGTCTATATCACCAAGTGTTTTTGGAACATGTAGACGGAAAGTTCTCGTAGTATCGAATTCAGAATCATTAATACTGCCATCAAGTATGGCATTGATACAATCACGTGTATCTTTAATACTCATACGTTTTCCAACACCATACGCTCCACCTGTCCAACCGGTATTGACAAGATAGACACTCACATCATGCTCATCGATCTTTTCACCAAGAAGTTTTGCATAATCCGTTGGGTGCAGTGGTAAGAATGCTTCACCAAAACATGCAGAGAAGGTTGCAACAGGTTCAGTAATTCCTCTCTCTGTTCCTGCTACTTTCGCAGTATATCCGGAAAGGAAATAATACATTGCCTGCTCTTTAGTTAACTTTGATACCGGAGGCAAAACACCAAATGCATCTGCCGTAAGAAAAATAATATTGTTCGGATGACCTGCCTGAAGATCTTTTTTGTGATTTTCAATATGCTCGATAGGGTAAGAAACTCTGGTATTTTCTGTTTTGGAACCATTCGTGTAGTCTACAAGCCCATTTTCATCGGCAACAACATTTTCCAACAATGCATCTTTAACAATAGCACCAAAGATCTCCGGCTCTGATTTTTGATCCAGATTAATTACTTTTGCGTAACATCCGCCTTCAAAGTTAAAGACACCTTCATCATCCCAACCATGTTCATCATCACCGATAAGTGCTCTGTGAGGATCAGTAGAAAGTGTTGTCTTTCCTGTACCTGAAAGTCCAAAGAAAAGACATACATCTTCATCTTTACCTACATTGGCAGAACAGTGCATAGAGAGTTTACCCTCAAGCGGCAACCAGTAGTTCATCATAGAGAAGATACCTTTTTTCATCTCTCCACCATACCAGGTACCACCAATAATAGAGACATTATCTTCTACATTAAATACAACATATACTTCAGAGTGTAGTCCATGTTCTTCGTATTTTTCATCTTCAGTTTTACATGCATTGTACACTGTAAAATCCGGTTCAAATGTTTCCAACTCTTCTTCTGTAGGACGGATGAACATATTTTTAACAAAATGAGCCTGCCATGCTACTTCCGTAATGAATCTTACTGATCTTTTACTTGTAGCACTTGCACCGGCATAAACATCCATTATATAAATATTTTTACCTGAAAGTTGAGTCAAGGTAAGATCTAAAAGTTCTTCATAGATCTTTTTATCTATCTTGGCATTTACATCTCCCCAGGCAATATGCTGGTTTGACGGTTCCTGGTCTACAAAATATTTATCTTTAGGACTACGCCCTGTAAAGATACCCGTATCACACATTGCTGTGCCTGTTGTAGTGATTTCACACTCCCCGGCGTTCACTTCGTGCTCTTGTAACTCATCATAACTTAAGTTATAATAGACATCTCCGATATTATTTAATCCCAGTTTATCAAGTCCGTTAGGTGTTTTGGTACTCATTGTATCCTCTTTTGTTAGGTAATATTTATATCATGCCAAAGCATACATTAAAAAACATACTGTTTTCTAATGTATACTCCCTGAAAAAGGGAGCATAACTATTTATTTAAAGATAGACAGCAATACACCTGCTGCAACAGCTGAACCGATAACTCCGGCAACATTCGGACCCATGGCATGCATGAGTAAAATATTACCCGGCTTCTCTTCTGAACCGACTTTAGATACTACCCTTGCTGACATTGGTACCGCAGAAACACCTGCTGCACCAATAAGCGGGTTGATAGGTTCATCTGAATACTTGTTCATGAGTTTTGCCATCAGTACACCCATCGCTGTACCTGCTGAAAATGCAAGTAGACCAATGATCATGATCCCCATTGTTTCAACTACTAGGAATTTGTCAGCTGCCAGTTTTGAACCAACACCCAATCCAAGGAATATTGTTACAATATTGATCAATGAGTTTTGCATTGTATCACTTAGTCTGTCTACTACACCCGACTCTTTTGCAAAGTTACCAAAAGCAAATGCACCGATAAGAGGTGTTGACTCCGGAAGGATCAAGATAGAAAGTACTAAAACAACAATAGGGAAAATAAGTTTTTCAAGTCTGTGTACTTTTCTGCTTGTCTTCATAACGATCTGACGCTCTTCTTTAGTTGTCAACCATCTCATTATAGGAGGCTGAATTACAGGTACAAGTGCCATATATGAATAAGCAGCAACTGCAATAGCTCCCAGCATATCCGGTGCAAGTCTGTTTGCAATAAAGATGGAGGTCGGTCCATCCGCACCACCGATAATACTGATCGCAGATGCATCTTGGAGACTAAATCCGATAGAAACCGCACCAATCAGCGAACCAAAAATACCAAACTGTGCGGCTCCTCCAAGGATAGCTGTTTTAGGATTGGCAAGAAGCGGACCAAAGTCAGTCATCGCACCAACACCCATAAAGATAAGCAGAGGGAAGAATTCATTGGCAATACCCATGTTGTAGATCACCCCCAGCATACCATGTGCTCCACCCATTCCTGCCAGTGGGATATTGGCCAATAGACCACCAAATGCTATAGGTATCAGCAACAACGGTTCAAAATTTTTCGCAATAGCCAAATAGAAGAGGATAAAGACGATTATGATCATAATAATACGACCTAAAGAAGACTCAAACCAAGTCATTGGTCTTTCAAATTCTGCACCTGCAGGTTCAGATGTCATCTCACCGTCATTGACATCAATAATAGCTTTTATACCTGTAGTTTCCCAAAAGCTATTGACTAATTGACCAATACTTTTAGGAACGTATTCTTTTTCTTTTACACTCTCTTGTGTAGTTGCACCTGCATCATGAGAAGCAGAAGCAGTCGCCATAGATGTTAATGTAACCATGGCAAACAGTAAAGAGAGAAGAATCTGTTTGAAATTCATTTTTACTCCATTGTAGCAAGAAGTTGTGCATCAGCGACAGTATCGTTGACATTAACATTGATAGAAGAAATTTTACCTGCTTTAGGTGCAGTAATATCTATCTCCATTTTCATAGCTTCAAGAATCATGACAACATCACCCTCAGCTACTGCATCTCCCGGATTTTTAACGATCTTCCATACATTACCCGGTGTTTGAGAGTGTATTTCTACAGATCCTGCCCCACCCGTCACTGGTGCAGCCGCTGCTGCCGGAGCTGCTGCCGCTGGTGCGATTTGAATATCACCTTCTCCTTCTGCAACCTGTACGCTATATTGTTTACCGTCTACTACTACTGTATAATTTCCTGCCATTTCTGCTTCTCCACTGTTGTTATTTTTACCTTTTCTTATCATGAGAGGGCCTTCACCCTTCAAGAACGCAAT
>JAGGRU010000253.1 GCA_021159425.1 Sulfurovum sp. | reverse complement strand
ACTACTAGAGTGGAGTTACGTTCTCAGCTTGTGGGCCTTTTTGACCTTCACCAACTTCAAATGTTACTGCTTGACCTTCAGCAAGTGTTACACGTCCACCGCTATCGTTGTTTACTTGACGGAAGTGTACGAATACATCTGCTCCACCATCGTTTTGTTGGATAAATCCATAACCTTTTTCATCGTTGAACCATTTAACAGTTCCGTTTACTAATTCTGCCATTGTTGTACCTTTGGTATATAATTTTGTGAAATCAAAATAGTAGAGAGTCTTTCGGGGTATAGCAGAGCTTATAAACACACTGTTAACACACGATAGATGAACTCGAACCTCATCTTTCATCGCATATATTGTAGCTTGTTTTCTTAGGCTTAAGCTTATTTACTAAAAATTACTTAATTTATTCATCAATTTTCCAAAAAAATATTCTGTTTTCATCTCCAGCGCTTATAAGAGCATTTTCATTAATGAACATAATTTTGTTTGGCGTTGCAAAATGTCCTATGAGCGTGTCTGTTTTTACCCCATTTTCAGTATTGAAGAGTTGCAGATGATGCTCTGTCCCACTGGAATAGACACCGATGGATCCACTTGGACTCAGTCCTACACAATAGACTAGGAAATCACTCTTTATATGATACGGCTTTTTATTTTCAGCATATACACCTACACGTCTGTCTTGTCCGGCAGTAATGATAATACCATTACTGTATGCAACACGATAAATGTTGTCTACATGTTCAGAGGAGTAGACTTTTTCTATTTTAGAACTTTTTACATCTATGAGTCTAACAGTCCCACTCTCATCTGAAATGACCATCTTCTTTTTATCATGACTTAAAACCATGCCACCCATAGTACTCTCTGAAATATGTGTATTATATAGTTGGTAGTTCTCTTCATTATCATACAGGCTCACATCTGAACCAAATGTACCAAAAACTATTTTACCATCAGAGGTAAAAAGTGCACTTTTAGGCATGAGATGTCTCTTTTCGTCTATGATCTTTTTAAGATCATTACCATCGTCTATCCAAACGTTCCTATAGGCACTTATATCACTCGTAACGAGTAAAGTTTTCCCCTGGAATCTATCTACAGAGTGTATGCGGGTAGGTATAAATTCACCGGTAGATGTTTCCATAGGTTCAAAGTTGATCTGTTTCACGATCTTTTGGCTACTTAGATCTATGATGTCAACTACTCCGGCATCTGTAGCGACATAAAGATACCCGGCATCTTCTACAAAGTCACTTACAAGCCCGGAAGCTTCAATGGTTGTGACAGGATGAATCTCTTTTGTATATAATGTACTTGGGAATAATATTAAAAGTACAATGATTGACTTATACATGTTTAAAATTACTTCTCCTTGATAATCCCTTCACGATACATAAATAACAGTTCTCTCAGATCTTGAATCTCTTCTGAAAGCTTTTTGCCGACATCACTTTGTTTGACAAGGATTCTCTCCTTATGATTTTCGATGACTTCAGTTGATACGGCAATATCCGTTCCATTTTTTATGGAATCCTCTGTTGAGATGAATGATCCATGGGATACAAGAGCCATCCCTTCTGAATTGTAGATCAAAGTATATCCTGCGATTCCCGTAACTCCCTGATATGCTCTTGAAAATCCGCCATCAATAACAATAAGTTTCCCCCCTGCTTTTATTGGACTCTCTCCTTTTTTGACTTTTACCGGGACATGTCCATTCACTATTCTGGCATTGCCGGAAAGACCAAATTCTGAGAGTATTTTAATGCAGCTCTCCTCTTCATCACGAAACTTATAATACCAGTTTTTAGGCTCTACCGAGGTTGACTTGTCATCGATGAAATAACTCTCAAAAGTAGTCATCTTCTCTTTTCCAAAAAGAGGTGAGTCTTTGCCGGCCCAGAGAAACCACATGACATCCTGTCCAAATTCCCGCTTTTTGGAATCTTCTGAGAAAAAGCCCTTTCTTGAATAGAAGTCACATTTGTCCAGCAGCTCCTTCCCGCTATAGCTGTTCTCATCGAGCTGTATAGGCAGGAACTCTCCCTTTTCATCCATAGGAATACAGCCATGGTAGAGAAGGTTGTTATTGTAGCAGGCATAAACTGCACCACGATTATAGAGCATTCGGGTGTGTCTTTGAAGCTTTTCACTCTTCATAAAGCTCTTCTTGAGCTGCCTCATGACATCCTCTTCATCGCTATTGAGTTGAAACGGTTCAGATTTTGAAAGCGTTTTCATGTTCGTATCATTGAGTTCATACTCTATGCCATCAATTTCAACGACTCCTTTTTCAAGGTTTACTTTATCCAGAATCGTACGATTTTGCATTCCCCACTGTGGGTTTCTTAAGACAATTTGAGCTTCCAGCTTGAACTGTATCATCGCAATCGCTTTTTGCATTTTGGAGATTTCATCCCGTTCTTTTTCTGTAAAGGTATGATTTGGAGGATTGGATTTGGGCATAAATTTGGGACAGGGATCACCGCTATAGTATTCATAAGCAAAGATCGAGAGAGGACGAAGTGAGATTCCATACCCCTCTTCCAGGGTTGCGAGGCACCCATATCGCAAAGATATTCGTATGGCACTTGCTATTGAAGCCAGGCTGCCGGAAGCGGCTGCCATCCAGAGAATATCATGATTTCCCCACTGAATATCGAGTGAGTGATAGCTTTCGAGACGATCCATAATAATATGTGCCCCATGTCCACGATCATAAATATCACCGATGATATGCAGATGTGCTACGGCAAAACGTTGGATCACCTCTGCAAGGGCTACAATAAAAGCTCCTGCACGGTCGAGCTCAATGATCGTTCTTATAATTTCATTATAGTATCGATTATCTGCCTGACCATACTCATAAAGAAGCTCTTCGATGATATATGCAAACTCTTTTGGCAGTGCTTTTCTGATTTTCATACGCGTGTATTTTACAGTAACGACCTTTGTCAAGCGTATAAGGCGAAGAAGATTAATTTCGTAAAATTCATCACTATCTTCATTTTTAAGACGGTACTCCAATGTTTCTTCGGGATAGTAAACCAAAGTTGCCAACTCTCTCATCCCGGAAGAGGTCAATTCTCCTTTGAAGGTTCGCTCAATTTTGGTTTTGATTACGCCGGATCCATTTTTCAGAACATGAAAAAATGATTCATCTTCACCATGTACATCCGACAAAAAATGCTCTGTTCCTTTTGGAAGATTGAGGATTGCCTGAAGGTTGATGATCTTGGTGGAAGCACTGTCACGATTTGGAAAATCCCGAGAGAGCAGTTTGAGGTACTTTACTTTTTCATCCGAGGTTCTGCTGGTATGACTATTTTTCATTTTAAAACTCCAATGTAGTTGTGACAATCATATTAGGAATAAGCTTTATTTGGGCTTTTTATGATGACTCTTCTTAGTTGATTTACGGATCATGGTTTTTAAGAATTCTTCTTTTATCTCAATACCAAGTAATTTTTCTTTGCTCAGGTCAGGGTAGGTACCGCCCAATCCTTTTCCGTCTTCTCCATGACATCCTGCACAGTTACTGCTGTAAAACATGGCAGCATCTTTTGGATAGGGAGATTTACATTTTTTATTTGAAAGCTCTAAAACATAACAGGCAATTTTAGAAGCATCTTCTTTTGAAGCAAATCCTCCTTCCATTTCACCACCTTTAAATTCAAGTTGATCTGAACCATGATTTATGACATCAATGATATAGTGTTTTACATATTCAGTGGTTTTTAGATTAGAAAGTTCCTCTTCAAAATGACTTGTCTCTTTGTGTGCTTTAACGTGTTCTGTATACTCTTGATTTACTTTAGCAGGTATTTTTGCATTATTACGGAACTTAGCATTGTAAAACGCGTAAACAAGAACAATGAGTATGACTAAATAGGGTAGATTTTTTTGCATAATATAAGAGGATTAGAAGTTTTTAAAACTCAAATCCTCCGCCTTTTCCCTTACTCATACTATCGTATACTGCTTTTATATACGCGTCTCTTATTTCACAATTGAGTAGTTTTTCACACTTCAAGCATGAAGATACAGCATGTTCTTTTTGACATGCTTCCAGTTCTGCTTTTTTATTTTTTAATGCTATTTTCCATTCATCAAGGACAAGTTCAGACATTAAGACTTAATTCCATAAGCTTTTTTCATTGCCTCTATTTCATAGTTTGAACCAAAAAAACATGGACTTGTATCGTGAGGATGTTCAGGAACAAGATCCATGAGTCTCGACCCTTTATCATTTATGGCTTGACCACCCGCCTGTTCATACATAAAAGCAAAAGGTATGACTTCAAAGAGTTGTCTTAGCTTACCATTTGGAACATCAGAAGTTCTCGGATATGAGAAAAGTCCACCACCCCTTAGCAGTATATGGTGCAAATCTGGAACCATACCTCCGGAGTAACGCAATCGGTAACCTTCTGAAAAGAGGTCATCTACAAATGATTTATGATGAGTAGGCCAGTTTTGCTGAGTTCCACCGGGTGCATTGATCTTACCTTTTTCATTTAAAACAACATCACTGATAAAATCAAAGAGACCATCCTGTGCTCTGTAGTGCTTAGGTTTTTCACCTTTGACTGCGGTCATCAATTCAATCCTTGGACCATAGACCACATAGGCAGAAGCAACAAGGTTTTCCCCTGTCAACTCTCCTTCATAAATAGCAAATATTGAACCAACGCTAAGATTGACACCTGCAAGGCTTGACCCGTCAAGAGGATCATAACAGATCGTATATTTCCCATTTTTATATAATTCCAGGACACCTTCTTTCTCTTCACTGACAAGAGATTTGACCAAGGAGACATTTTTAAATGCTTCTTCTATGATATAGTCGCTTTTTACATCCAGTTTGAGTTGCTCTTCCCCTGAAGAGTTTGAAGAGTTGGTGTATCCCAGATCTTCGGTTTTTATTTCATGGTCTATCTTGATCGCAATGTGTTTTATTGTTTCAAATATCGTTAACATATTTCCTCTTGCATCTATATGTTTATTGCATGTGTTTGTACCCATGCTATGATCTCATCTTCATTATTTAAGTTCAAGATATCAATATTTTCAGGAATGGTATATTTCGTCCTATCTACAGTATCATCTAATGCAATGGCTTCTGAACAGCTGAAGTAACTCTCGTCGATCTCATTTCTAAAGATCGCAATACGTGGCAACGGTAAATTCTTTAAGCCCTCAACAAGAAGGATATCGAAATTGTTCACCATAGCTACAATTTCATTTAAACTTTTCTCTCTTTGTGAAAAGTATGTAGTACGGGTAGGAGATGTTACGACAACTTCTGCACCTGTTTTGGTGAATTTATCACTGTCTTTTCCTTTTACATCAAAAACCGCTTTGTCTTTAGGGTCATTTTTGATGATCACTACTCTTTGGGTTTTTATCAGTATTTTAGCAATTTTTTCTACAAGTGTGGTCTTTCCACTGCCTGAAGGACCGGTAAATGCTACTGCCACTCTTTTATTCACAAGATTAAATTCCTTAAGATATAATTGAATAATTATACATC
>JAGGRU010000147.1 GCA_021159425.1 Sulfurovum sp. | reverse complement strand
TGGCGTGTGGTGGTGTGCGGGGTCGTATGTGTTTAGATGACAGGAAAGTCATTACAGCCTAGAACAATGGTATCTACACCATTTTCTCTCATAGGATGAAGCCAGGATTCCAGCATTTCCTTGGTTTTGACAGTATGCGCCTCACCATTCTCAATCTGCTCAACTAAACCCGGACAGGCCTGCTCAAAAAGAGTAACATCTTTTTGCAGAGACAAAGCATTTACAAGATCCTGATATTTATCCCCTTTAAGTGTTGCAGGTGTAGCCAGTACACCAACCTTGCCTGTTCTTGTTTGTTCAATAGCAGGCTTGATGCCAGGTTCTGTACCTATGATAATAAGTGAAGGATATTGTTCACGCAAATATTTTATGGCTGCGGAAGTTGCTGTATTGCAGGCAACGATCAGTGCATCTATCTGGTGCTTGTTTATGAGATATTGTGTAATGTCAAGGGAGTATTGTAAAATTTGTTCTGTAGTTTTTTCACCATAGGGTGCATTTTTCGTATCGGCAATATAAAAGAGCTCAGCACCTTTGATCACCTCAGTCACAGCCTGAACAACCGTCAAACCACCCAAACCTGAATCAAAGACACCGATCTTCATAGTGCTTCACTACTCGTTCATCATATTAAGAAATTCTTCATTCGATTTTGTTTTCATCATTTTAGAGAAGAGGAATTTAAGACCTTCTACCTCTTCCATGTTTTGCATTGCATTTCTCAATGCCCAAACTTTTTGAAGTGTTTCAGCATCAACCATTAACTCTTCTTTTCTTGTACCCGACTTCGTTACATCGATCGCAGGGTAGATACGTCTTTCAGACACATGACGGCTAAGAATGACTTCTGAGTTACCTGTACCTTTAAACTCTTCAAAGATCACTTCATCCATGCGGCTTCCAGTTTCTATCAGTGCAGTAGCAATAATGGTCAAAGAACCACCCTCTTCTATGTTTCTGGCTGCTCCGAAGAAACGTTTAGGCTTGTGAAGTGCATTGGCATCTACACCACCGGAAAGTACTTTTCCTGAACTTGGCGTCACTGTATTGTATGCACGTGCAAGTCTTGTAATGGAGTCTAGCAAGATAATGACATCTTTTCCCATCTCTACACGTCTTTTGGCTTTTTCTATCACCATTTCTGCTGTTCTTACATGGTTTTGTGCAGGCAGGTCAAATGTTGAAGCATAAACTTCACCTTTAACCGAACGCTGCATATCTGTTACCTCTTCAGGTCTCTCATCTACAAGCAAAACCATCAAAGATGCATCCGGATTGTTATGTGTCACACCATGAGCCAACTCTTTAAGAAGTTCTGTTTTACCTGTTCTTGGAGGTGCAACGACCAAAGCTCTTTGCCCCTTACCTATAGGAGTGAAGAGGTCAATCACGCGTCCGGTCATCTTCATAGGATTATATTCCATTTTAAGTTGTTCCATTGCATAAAGAGGAGTTAAGTTGTCAAAAAGAGGTCGCTGTTTAGACTTTTCAGGAGCCACATAGTTGATTGCTTCAATTTTAAGCAATGCATAATACTTCTCTTGATCTTTTGGAGAACGCACCTGACCTGTAACAATATCACCGTTTCTGAGTGCAAAACGCTTGATCTGTGTTCCACTTACGTAAGTGTCATTGCTTGAATTTGCAAAGTTCCCATCTATAGAACGCAAGAAACCATAGCCATCATGCATCACTTCCAAAATACCGGTATAAAGGATGAAACCACCCTGACTTACCTGTGATTTAAGGATTTCAAAAATAAGGTCTTTACGCTGAAATTCATTTGGGTTCTCAACTTTAACTTCTTTAGCGATAGTCACTAATTCTTCAAGTGGTTTTTGTTGGAGATCTTCGATCTTGTGACCTTTTACAGGTACGTGTGTTCTATTTTTTCTGTTGGCATTGTTGCCATTAGAAGGTTTTTTATTGTCGTTCATAGTTCCTCTTATTTGGGCATGATTTAATCTAACTATAATATTAGATGAATGGAGATATACGATACATATTTATCGTGTAGTGGCGTTATTATAGTCCTTTTTTACTTAAGGGTTCCTCCAGCGCCATTAAGTTATGGATAGGAACCGTAAACTTGTTTACGGAAAAACAGTAATTTGTGAAAAGATTTTGCCTAAACAAGTTTAGGGTTCCAATACACAGCAACAGGAAGCTGAAACTTGTTTCAGGAAATTTAAAAACGCTTACATTAAAGCATAAAAAAGCAAAGGCGGGTAAAGTCCAACTCCCATCAGAAAGAACCATTGCGGTATTTTCCACTCCAGCATTGCAGAGAGGTCGGTAGGAATGTTTTGTTTAATGAATATGGTTTTTATTAACTCTATCTTATAAAAAAGATCAAACACTTTAAGGGTAAGCAGGAGTATCATATAGATATTCATCACATCTGTTACAATGGCTACATAGAGGGTGAAATAAAAAGCCGGGTGTATCAGAAAGAAGGCGAATATACTCTTTTCATACCACATATAAAGATTTTTTATTACACCATAGAGTGTGTCTGAACGCTGGACATATGCTTCAAAAAGTTCTAACATCACTAAAATAGCCACGAAGGTAAATATATTTTCCATTGCAGGATTTTACCCATATTTAGATAAAATCCACAATAATATTCGTAGGGTCGGTTCACCGACCAAATAATGAAGAAGGAAACTCTACTTGGCAAAAATAGCATGCACTCACTGTAACCTTGAATTTGATGAATCCGTCATGATCATTGAAGAGGAAGGTGACAAAGAGAAAAGCAATAAGAAACTCTTTTTCTGCTGTAAAGGCTGCCAGGGGGTGTATCACCTTTTAAACTCTGAGGGATTGGGTACTTTTTATGACAAACTGGGAGATACCAAACTGCAACCTGCTTCACAGATAAGTGAAGACCTGGAGAAGTTTGATCTGGAAGGCTTTAGAAATAAATACATTAAAGTACATGATGACGGGCTCTATGAGATCAATCTCATCATCGAAGGAATTCACTGTTCTGCCTGTGTCTGGCTTAATGAAAAAGTGCTTCATAAAACAGACGGGGTCATAGAAGCCAGTATTAACTACACGAACAACAAAGCAAAAGTTGTATGGGATCCGGAAGAGGTAAAACTCTCAAAGATCATAGAAACCATTCGTTCCATAGGCTACAACGCTTACCCTTACGATCCCTCACTGCAGGAAGAGAGAGCTGTTAAAACACGTAAAGATTATTATTCACGCATACTTGTGGCAGTCTTTGGAACTATGAACATTATGTGGATAGCCATTGCCCATTATGCAGGGTATTTTACAGGGATGCAGCAGAGTTTTAAAGACATTCTCAATGTGGCTGAATTCATTTTGGCGACACCAGTGCTTTTCTACTCAGGATGGGTCTTTTTCAGAGGAGCATACTATGGTTTTAAAAACCGTATTGTCAACATGGATACACTTGTGGCTTCAGGGGCTCTCTCTGCCTATATTTACTCTATTTATGCCATGATCACACAAAGAGGAGAGGTATATTTTGACTCTGTGGTCATGATCATCACTTTTATTCTTGTAGGGAAATACCTTGAAGTGCTCAGTAAAAAACATGCTGTTGACACACTGGACAGTCTCATGGGATCTACACCTACGGAAGTCACCACGCTAAAAGAGGGTATTAAATCTTTAGTCAGTATTGAAAATATTCAAATAGGTGACATTATAGAGTTGAAACCTGGAGAAAAAGTGGTGATAGACGGTACCCTTACATCAGGACAAGGCTCTTTTGATGAGTCTTCACTCACCGGCGAGAACGAACCTCTCTATAAACAAAATTCTGATGCTATTCTCAGTGGTTCCATCTGTCTTGATTCAGTCATACATTATAAAGCATCTAAAGATGTTTCGGGTTCTCTACTCACTTCCATTGTCACCCTTCTTGAAGAATCCATTACCAAAAAACCTCATATCGAACAACTTGCCAATACCATTTCCGGGTACTTCTCAAATATCATTTTACTTATTGCTCTACTTACTCTGGCAGGATGGTATTTTTGGAATGGCAGCTTTGAGACTGCACTCATTGTAGCTATTTCAGTCATAGTCATTGCCTGCCCCTGTGCTCTCGGACTGGCAACTCCCATGGCAACACTTGTGGGTATATCGATCGCAGCAAAAAGAGGAATACTCTTTAAAGAAGCTACTTTCCTTGAAACGATGGCAAAAAGTAATCTTCTTGCCCTTGATAAGACAGGAACCATTACAGAAGGAAAACCCTCTGTTGTAAAGGCTGAACTTTTTGAAGGTTTTGATCCTTCTTTACTTTTGGCACTTGTAGACACTTCCAATCATCCTATTTCAAAAGGTATTTCTTCTTATTTGACAGAAGAGAATGATCCACTTAAGCACCTTACACTTGAAAACATTAAAAGTATAGAGGCAAAGGGGATAAAAGCCAGCTATGAAGGTAAAAACCTTTTAGGCGGGAATGTAGACCTGCTAAAAAATGAAGGGGTTGAAATAGATGCAAACTCAGAAAATTCTCTCTTCTTTTTTGCAATGGACAATAAACTACTGGCAAGATTTGAGCTCACAGACACCATTAGAGAAGGTGCCAAAGAAGCCATAGAGCAGATACAGGCTTTGGGAATAAACGTCGTAATGCTTACAGGTGACCATGAACAAAGTGCACAGAAAGTTGCCAAAGAGGTTGGCATCAAAGAGGTGCATGCAAAACTTCTTCCACAAGACAAATCAGCTTTAGTCAACGAATTTCAGAGCAATGGTGAAGTTGTTGTCATGGTGGGAGACGGTATCAATGATGCCATCGCACTAGCACAATCGAACATTGCCATTGCCATGGGACAAGGTGCAGATGTTGCCATTAACGTGAGTGATGTTGTACTCTTGGATGAAAAACCGCAAAGTATTTTAGAAGCCTATAAAATTTCAAAACGAACATTTAGAGCGGTAAAAGAAAATTTAGGTTTTTCATTACTGTATAATGTTATAGCCGTACCGCTTGCCGTTGCAGGATTTGTAAATCCATTGATTGCTGCACTTTCCATGTCTTTATCTTCCTTGATCGTGGTAGGAAATTCCATGCGAATAAAATTTTTAAACTTTAAAAACTAATATATCTGTAGGGTCGGTTTACCGACCATTTAAAGTTAAAATAAGTAAAGAAATATAACATACAAAAAGGTCGGTAAACCGACCCTACGGTAGAAAAAGGAAATTTATGTCTGAAAATATTGTTATTTTAATGATCGGGGTCTCTACTTTCTTAGGAGCACTTGGTCTTATTGCCCTGCTTTGGGGTGTAAAAACAGGTCAATTCGATGACCAGTCCAAATTCATAGATGCTGCACGTTATGATGGAGAAGAAGAGTTAAGAGATGCTGTTATGATGGAAAATAAGAAAAAAGCCAGACTTAAAAAGAAAGAAGAAGAGAAAGAAAAAAACTATATGCCTCCGGACTAAGGTAAAAAATACCCTAATTTTTAATTTTTAATTTCTAATTTCTAATTTTCATGTTATTATATGAATAAATATCAAATTAGAGGAAACGCTATCATTATGATCAAAAACATATTATTAACAACATTTTTACTTACCG
>JAGGRU010000068.1 GCA_021159425.1 Sulfurovum sp. | reverse complement strand
GGAGATGTTTTATAAAGCTTCACACTTCCTTCCATCAGGATATGAAGGTAATCACTCTGGTCACCTTCATAAAATACAATACTGTCTTTAGTGTAATGTTTAATATGTGTATTATTTTGGAGTTCTTTTAAATATGACTCACCCAATGCTGAGAACATTGGTATCTCTTCAAGTTTAAACATTACTGTACCTCTTTATCTTTCATATATAGGACACGTACTATACAGTACAAAAGATAAAATCTCTCCTATATATTTTCGATAATAGCACTGTTTTTACTAGTTATGACTTAAAATTTGTTTTTTATAATATTGTTTTATTGATTTGTATTATGATTTCTCAAACCAACTCAGTTGTTTTCGTAAATTTACTACTTTTCCGACTACAATAAGTGCAGGAGTAGGAAGATCTTTTGCTTTCTCGTAGATATCTTCAAGTGTTCCCACAACGGTTTTTTCATCAGGTCTTGTACCGCGAGAGATCACAGCAACAGGATAATCTTTGGGTTTTCCTATTCCTATAAGTTTTTTACAGATCATTTTAAGACGATGAAGCCCCATCAAAAAGATAATAGTATCATCACTTTTATAGTTATCCCAAGGGATCTGTGAATGGTCTTTACCGCTTGATTCATGCCCTGTCACTACCCTGAAAGAGACTGTAATACCACGGTGTGTTACAGGAATACCCGCATACTCCGGTACTGCAATGGCTGAAGTGATCCCTGGGATGAACTCAAACTTAATGTCACGTTCATAGAGGTATATCCCCTCTTCACCGCCACGTCCAAAGACAAAAGGATCTCCACCTTTAAGACGTACAATATTCTCATATTTTAGTGCAGACTGATAGATCACTTCATTGATCTCTTCTTGAGGAAGAGTATGATGAGAGTCTTCTTTACCTACATAAACAAATTCACAACCGTCTTTTGCCTCTGCGAGAATATCCGGATTGACAAGCCTATCGTAAATGATGACATCGGCTTCTCTAACCACACGTAAAGCTTTCACTGTCATCAGTTCAATATCTCCGGGACCAGCTCCCGTCAAATACACTTTCCCCATTAATTGTTTCCTCTTACTTTTTCTTCACTCAAATAACATGACGGATCTTCCGCCCACATATCTCCATGTATAGCATATGCTCTACTTCGTGAGCCACCGTTACAAATATTTAAATATTGACATGTTTCACATTTTCCATTCAATTCTCTTGGATGTACTCTCAGTTTTTGCAGTAACTCTGTCGGCTCATTCGTCCAAATATCTGAAAAGTCCTGATTGAGTATATTCCCTATTTTAACAGGGAAGAACGGGTCTGGTTTTACAAATCCTTCAGAGTCAATGTTAAGCAGTTTTCTTCCGGCAGAGTTTCCACCCCATGCGATCAGTCTTGACTTCATTTCCTCTGCATGCTCCGGATACTTCACAATAAATCTGTCATAAAACAAGATTGCATCCATCTCCATATTACCTGTAACGATCTCTATATCTCTATCTGCTTCATGATATTCAAATGCTTTGTCTACAATATAATTCACCGCAGTAATACGCTGCTCTTTACTTAGATCCATCTCTAAATTCTCAAGTCCTCTACCAGAGTAAACAAGGTGAGAAATATAGACTTTAGGAATATTATGTTTCTCTGCCAGATCAAAGATAAATGCCAGATCATCGTAAGTATCTTTTGTGATCGTAAAACGGATACCTACTTTTGTTCTTCCATAACTGTTAAGCAGATCTACCGCTTTCATAGACTCAACAAATGAACCTTCGAGTCCGCGAAATGCATCATGTACTTTCTCAGATCCATCGATACTGATACCGATATAGTCAAAAGTATCCAATATCTGTTCTGCGTTACTCTTTTTTACATAGAGCCCGTTGGTAGAGAGATACGTAACGATACCCAACTCTTTACAGCGTGCAGCAATGTCATAAATGTCTTTTCTTGTAAGTGGTTCTCCGCCTGAAAAAATAAGAAATTTCACACCATTGGCTTTAAGTTTTGGCAGTGTATCCATAATGTTGTCTGTCGTGAGTGTATCTACTGCATCCAGGTCTGCTTTTGAGTAGCAGTGCAGACAGGAGAGGTTACAGCGATTGGTAAAATTCCAGATAGCGATACTTCCGTCAAGTACCCGTGCAGGTTTTCCTGCAGTTACTGTTTTAAGTAAGTTGGAGAGTCTAAACATTATTTCTTTTCCTTGCTGAGTGCGATATTTGGGTAAGGTTCTTTTATGATCGTTCTGTTATATTCTTTTACTTTATTCGTATCTGAAGTATTGCCAGACTTAAACGATAATACATACGCTGTAATTGCTTTAAGTTCTTCAGGTTTCAAATCCGGGAAAGCGGGCATTGCATTACGTTTATAGCCAAAAACCTTAGAGACTGAAACAGGATCTGTGATCATTGCGCGTATTTCATCTGCAGATCTTTTTGAAGCAATTTCTTCAAATGAGGGTCCAAATGCCACTGCTGTCTGATGGTGACATCCCCAACAATATGTTTCGAATACTTTTTTCCCACTTTGCGCATAAAGACCAGAAGAGAGTGTAAAGATGAGAGAAATAGTAATAATCATTTTTTTCATTGCGTTCATCCTATGTTTATTCAATAAATAGGATAATAACAACTTTTTGATGTTGTGAAGTTGATTTTAAACAAGAGTTGAATAATTTATGACTAAAGTAACATATTCACTTATCTACTTGATTTAAATCAAGATAAATATTCTTCGATTTGATACAATGTTAAACTTATAATTATTAAAAGGGGAACTTATTATATGAAAACATGGATCACTTTACTGCTGCTTTTGGCAGCGACATCACAAACACACGCGGCACTGGAAAACACAACTTGTAAAAGTTGTCACCCGGTTATTTTTGAAGAGTATCAAAAATCTATACACAGCAAAGCATCTATTTATAAAGATGTCGTACATAAAGCGGTATGGGACAAACATCCTGCAAAAGCCAAAGGGAACTACAAGTGTGCCAAATGCCATACACCTTCAGACCACGATGTAATGAACGGTAAAAGCAAACTTGCAGATAATGAAATTCAACGTACAGAACCTATCTCTTGTCAACAGTGTCACAAGATAGAAAGTGTTGAGAAACATGCAAAAGTCAATAAAAACATACTTACAACAAAACCAAAAACTTTTTTCTCGGCTGATAAAGAGTTAAAAGGTACAAAAGTTGTATTTAAAGAAGAGAGCAGCTTCTTTGGAATGTTTACAAAAAAATCCGGTTCACCTTACCATGATATAGACTACAGCAATGAAGGTTATTACAACGGTGACTCTTGTATGGGTTGTCACTCTCACAAACAAAACAGCAAAGGCTTTGCGGTATGTGATCTTGAAGTAAAACAGGGAGATTCCAAAGAGAGTTGTGTTTCATGTCACTTGCCACAGGTTCAAGGTTCACTTGCAAACCAAAAAGAGAGTGCAACACATGCTTTCCATGGTCAGAGCATACACAACACTACACCGGAACTGCTTTCAAAATATATCAAACTATCTCTGGATAAAAATGCCAATGGATTTAATGTAAATATCAAAAATGAAGCGACTCATACACTTTTCCCTCAGCCTCTGAGACTGAACCAGTTAAAAGTCAGCATTGAAAGAGATGGTAAGATCATAGATCTTAAAATAGAATCTTTTGCAAGGGTCATAGGAACAGACGGAAAACCGTCTATGCCATGGTTGGCAGATGCAATCATCTCTGATACATCCATCAAAGCACTTGAAACACGTACCGTGAAATATGATGATGTTCTTAAAGAAGGTGATACAGTAGTTGTGAAGTTCGGATACTATGTTGTAAATCCAAAAGCTGCTAAGAAACTTGAAATTACAGACAAGAGTGTGACTGAATTTATTGTACTTACGAAAAAGAGATTTTCAATTTAAATACCGTAGGGTGTTGTCCCATGACAACACCAATACTCTAAATGACGCAATATATTTAACATTTAACATTTAACATTTATCATATATCTATTTATGGTGTTGTAAGGGTACAACACCCTACAACTAATAATCCACCAACTCTCCATCAAGTGTTTTTAGAAATGCTACAACATCATCAATCTGCTCTTTGCTGAATTCATTACCAATCTGATATTTACTCATGATCCGTACTGCTTCTTCCAGTTTATCTATAGAACCATTATGAAAGTATGGTGCTGTTTTAGTAATATTACGCAAGATGGGTACTCTAAATCTCAACTGATCATCTTTACCTAAAAACCCTCCCTTATTTGCAAATGGGAATGGACTCTCCTTGAGAGTAATATCCGGAGAATATAACAAGCCAACATAGTCAGAAAAATAATATCTCAATGGAAATTTTTGTATACTCTGTCCACCCACAGACATACCGGCATGACAACCTTTACAGCCCTGAGTAAGGAAAAGTGTCATTCCTCTTTTAGCCTGTGGACTCATCGCATCATTGTCACCCTCTAAAAATTTATCATACGTTCCTCTGGTGAGTAAAGTTCTCTCATACGCGCCGATAGCTTTTCGTACATTTTCAAAAGTGATCTTCTCTTCAGGGAACAGTGCCTTGAACTTTGCAACATACTTACTGTCATCATTGAGTCTCTGTTCAACTTCCTTCGGTGTCATATGCATCTCAAAAGGTGCCTGGATCGGTCCACCTGCCTGCTCCTCTACATCTTTTGCCCGTCCATCCCAAAATTGTGACTTGGCTAAAGCAGCGTTAAGCACAGTAGGAGAATTGAGATGAGAAGGATTTTCTTGTCCTTGGTGACCTATAGCTGTAGAAATACCATCATCTCCACCTGCCTCCAACTTATGACAAGAGGCACAATTTATAGTTTTATCTTTTGATAAGCGAGTATCAAAAAACAGCTCTTTCCCCAGTGCTATTTTTTCTTTACTCATAGGGTTATCCGGATTATCAATGACTTTCAACAGTGCATCATAGGTTTTGGGTATGGGTAACATCTTTGTCGATAAAGCTCTTTCTCTTAACATAACATCATCTAATTCAGGTATATTTTTATGCAAAATATATGGTAGTAATAATATTGTCACGATCACAACTGTAACAAGCCCCAATACTTTCATTAAAGTATTCATCATAACTCCTTTTAAATATTTTATATTATGTATTCATCATAGTTTATTATAATGAAAATATATGTCTATAGAGTTGATAGGTATCAAAAACAATATACTATTCTAAATAGGAGTAAATTCATCCGATTATTGATTTAGATCAAGAATTGTGTCATTTTATTAGGTTATATTTCGTTCAGAACTAATTAGGAGTAATTTTATCCTAA
Organism: Sulfurovum sp.; assembly: GCA_021159425.1. Taxonomy (GTDB): domain Bacteria; phylum Campylobacterota; class Campylobacteria; order Campylobacterales; family Sulfurovaceae; genus Sulfurovum. Next base: position 271 of record JAGGRU010000068.1, on the reverse strand, counting down.
TTAAAATTTATATGAGGAATGTACTTATGAAACAGATAATAATTTTACTGATATTTTTAACAGGAACAACTTTAGTTGCAGATATAGAAAAGGGAAAAGCCGTTTTCGCTGCAAACTGTGCTACATGCCATAAAGTGAATGGAGGAAGTGCACTGGGACCAGATATGAATATAGTCTCTTACACAAGAAAGAAAGAAGATATAGAGACATACGCAAAAGATCCTTACTCTTTATATGAAAAATTTGGATACTCTGCCAATGCAATGCCTAC
>JAGGRU010000203.1 GCA_021159425.1 Sulfurovum sp. | reverse complement strand
AACATTTTCTACTGTAGACGTAGCAGAGAAAAGTGGTAAAGTTCCAGGAACTGACAAAACGTATACAAAAGCAGCACATACTGCACCTAAATTCAAAATGGGTAAAACACTTAAAGACGCAGTAGCAGGAAACTAATTCTGTAGCTCACCAAGTTTAACCTTTTTATCTACTGTCTTCGGATAGTAGATAATATTTATACACTTCATTTACAATCACCTTTTTATACTTATCAAAACACAATATAATCATCACTAAGCTATACTTCTGTTATTAAACTATTGAAGGAATTTCATGGAACTTGAAAATGTAATAGGATTAGGTGTTGCAGGAAATTTTGCACATCATTTGGAACAAGCCGGTGAACTTAAAGATTTTGAAAATGTTGTGACTGCTGAACCTGATGCACCCAAAGGAATATTTCCTTTTTACCTGCCGAATTCAGATTCATTTTTGGGTTTGTATTCTATAGGTACAGATACACTGAAACTTCCGGAGTATGAAGCCAATGCACAGGTTGAACCGGAGATCGCTGTACTTTTTGACATTGTCTATAATGACAATAATGAAGTGACAGATCTGATAGCACAAAAATTTACAACCTTTAATGACTGTACGATCCGGAAAGAGGGTGCAAAGAAAATTTCTGAGAAAAAATCCTGGGGTCTGAACTCTAAAGGCATCGGTGACAAATGGATCAGCATAGATAAATTTGAAGAGGGCGGGGTGATGGACAGGTATCATCTTTGCTCTTTTGTGAAACGTAATGGTGTCTTACATCCTTATGGAGTAGATGCCCCGCTACTTGGTTACTCTTACTTCTACGCTAAGCTTAAAACGTGGCTGATAGACAAAATGAATACTCAGGAAGATTTTGGACCGCTGGAAGATATAGCAGCACATCTTAAAGCATGTGACTATCCCAACCAGGCACTTATCTCCATAGGTGCTACTGCGTATGCCGAGTTTGGAGAGAATAATTATTTGAAAAGTGGAGATGAAGTGTATGTCGTTGCTTATGATGCAGAAGTAGAGGGGTCAGACTTTGAAACATCTGAATCTAAAGTGATACTGCACCAAAAGGTACAGTAGATCTAATTTTTAAACCAACCCTTTACTCTGTTAAATGCAGAGTCGAAAGTACTTTTGTGCGGGCTACTTTCTACACCATAACTCTCTTGAAGTTTCTCAAGTAATTCTTTTTGCACCTCGTTGATCTTTTTAGGAAGGATCATACGAATTTGTGCAACCAGTCTACCTTTTCTTCCGCCGTGTACATCGGCAACACCCTCACCATTGAATACAAACTGCTCTTTGTCTTTCGTACTCTGTTTGAGCTCAAGATCAAGTTCTCCTTCAAGGGCAGGGATGGTAATGGTCTCTCCCAAAATAGCTTGCGTAAAGAATACCGGCACTTCAACGTAAATATCTTTTCCGTTACGTATGAAGTTCTCATCTTCTTCTACATGGAAAGTCAGGTAAAGGTCACCACGGCTTCCGTTTTTGGCTTCATTTCCATACCCTTGAGCACGCAGACGGTTTCCAGAGTCTACTCCGGCAGGAATACTTATGGTCACTGTGTCATCTTCTTCATGGTATCCTTTACCGTGACAGCTTCCACATTTTTCTTTTACTGTTTTACCTTCACCCTGACACTTTGGACAGGTTTGTGCAAATTGCATAGGTCCTTGTCTCATAAGTACTTGACCCTGACCGCCACAATAGTCACAAGTTTCCAGTTTTGCATCTTTGGCTCCTGTACCTTCACAGTCTTCACAAGGTGTTTTGTATGTGATATCTATTTTCTTTTCACAGCCAAATACCGCTTCATGGAATTCAAGTTGAAGTTCCATTTCAAAATCCAGGGCATATTTTTGGCTTGGGTCACGTTGTGTACGTCCAAAACCTCCGCCAAAACCACCACCGGAACCGCCAAACATAGAATTGAACATATCCATAATGTCATCCATACCACCGGCTCCGCCAAAGCCGCCACCCATACCTTGACCCTCTAACCCAGCTTTACCGTAACGGTCATAGATACCTCTTTTTTGCTCATCACTTAAGATCTGATACGCTTCATTGACGATCTTGAACTGCTCTTCTGCTTCTTTATCGTCCGGATTTCTGTCCGGGTGGTATTTCATTGCAAGTTTTCTGTACGATTTTTTTAGTTCTGCACCTGAACAGTCTTTGCTCACTTCAAGTACTTCATAATAACACATTTCTGTCATTGTTTTCTCCATTTGGATGGTGGGCTTAAAAGCACCACCCTACAGCTTCTATGTCTGTAAAATTAAATTTGAGTTTAGTAGTTTTGGCGAATTCTATCATATTTTAGCTATAATCACGAATAAAAAACAGGTAGGTAATTATGGTTGTTCATATAGTGGCATTTCAGTTTAAAGAAGTGAATAAAAAAGCGAATATCATTCAGGCGAAACAAATGCTCGAAAACCTTATGGGAGCAGTTCCTACACTTAGAAGTATGGATGTTGGAGTCAACTTCTCTACTGAAGAGCGTGCAATGGACCTGAGTATTATAACAACGTTTGAAAGTAAAGAAGGGCTCGATGCCTATGCTGTTCATCCGGAACATCTCAAAGTAGTAGATTTCATCAAAACCGTGGTTGAATACTCCAAAGTAGTAGACTACGTCCGAGCAATGTAGGTCGGGGTACCCTTACCCCGACAATAGGTAAATAAATGAAAAAATATAAAATAGAAGCTTTTGAAAACTTGGTTGATGCCTTTGGCAGGCTTCCGTCTATTGGTAAAAAAACTGCAATACGTTTAGCCTATCATACTGTGATGGAAGATGGCTTTGCTGCCATGAAGCTTGCACATGCTTTAGAGACAGGGATCAACAGTATTCAAAAATGCAGTAAATGTCACAACATGAGTGAAGATGAACTTTGTGCTATCTGTTCAGATCCTTACCGTGATTCTTCTAAACTTTGCATAGTTCAGTCTGCAAAAGATATCTTGACCATCGAAGAGAGTGGACAGTTTGAAGGGGTCTATTATGTCATTTCTGAAGTAAGAGACTTGGATGAAGCACATCTCTTTTATGCTGTTGGTGGAGTAGATGAAGTCATTTTTGCTTTCCCCCCAAGTATTGCAACAGATACAATGATACTCTATATAGAAGATAAATTACTGGGACTGGATATTCAATTTACAAAAATAGCACAAGGTGTTCCAACAGGAGTAGAGTTGGAAAATATAGATATTATGTCACTGTCACGTGCTTTGGAAGCCAGGGTGAAGATATAAATGTGTGTGGTCGGTAAACCGACCCTACATATTAAGAAGATCAATATTTCGTAGGGTCGATTTATCGACCACAATTCAAATAATTATTGGCACTTCTCATCTATATAATCTTGCACAAACTTCCGTACATCGGCATACACAAATGAATCTTTGTACCCTTCTATTTTTCCGCCGCTTGCGTTAGGATGTCCCCCGCCTTTACCAATGTGTGCTGCCATTTGTGAAACATCTAATTTGTTGTTGCTTCGGAGAGAAAAGTTCCCTCTGAAATTCACATCCATATAGAAGTCATAATCCGGGTTGTTCAGCATACAGGTATTTCCGATGATAGAAGTATTTCCCACGTTGTATCCAAGGATACCTTTATAGCCTTTATAGGTAATAGTAAGACGCTGTCTGTCTTTCGTTAAAAGATCTGTGACATAGAAGGCTACCAGGTTGTCTTTTGTGTTATTCTCTTTTTCTAAGAAAAAACTTTTTTTGATCTGATGAAGGGCATCGTCAAGTTCAATAGGTGCATTCTCTTTTTCTACGATCTCTTTTGCTGCTTCGATCAGTGAAAGTTTAAATGCTCTGTCCTGGGCAGGAAAGAGTATACGATTGACCTCTCTTGCTCCGGAGATCATACCAAGCATCACTTTACCGTATTCGAAAAGTGTATCATCACTTACCCAAATATCTATGGCATTGATGGCTTTGACAATAGCAGCTAAGTCATTGTTTTCATCAAAGTTATAATGGGTTTGTAACCAATCGTAAGTAATGAGTGTGGCACAACGTGTTGTATCCAGTTTATACCAGGCAAAACGTTCAGCTGCAGAAGATCCTGTTGCATGATGGTCAAGAAGTTGAAGTTTCGCACCTATACGTATGGCTTCTTTCTCTATCCAGTTTCCCTCTTTGCTTGTGAGGTTAAGATCGGTGATGAGAATCAGTGCTTCAACTTTGTCCCCATGTAAAAATTTATCCTGTTCAATTTTCTTGACCATCTCTTTAAGTCGTGCAGATACTTCAGGACCATAGTTTGCGTTATAATATTCTGCTTTAGTGAAACATTGAGTGCTGAGATATTGACAGCCGTAACCATCGAGGTCGATATGAGATAAGTGATAAAGGTGTTGTTGCATTTACAGTATATCTCCGAGGGTAAGACCATTGAGGAAATCATCGATCCTTGTTTGAAAGTTTGCTAAAAATGGAGAGATGGCACAAGTCCCAATGGCACCGTTTGGACAAGTACTGGCATAGCTTGTACAGTCAAATACTGCAGGTGTTTTACCCTCAGCAGCAAGAATAATACTGTTAATGGTGATTTCATTGATGTCTTTGGCGAGGATAAAACCGCCATGTGCACCTTTACGAGACTCTAAAATACCTTGTTTGGCAAGACTCTGTAAAATTTTAGCAAGAAAACTTTTAGGGATACAAAGTTCATTCGCCAGCTGTTCGGCACCTATTGGACTGTCTGATTTTCGTATGCTGTCTAAAGACAATAGCGCATATTCACTTGCACGTGTTAATAACATGATATAGACCTTCATTCTTAATTAGGAGTATTTTACTCTAATTTAGATTAATTGAACCTTCTTACTCTTTGGGTTCTTGCTGTTCTAAGTCCAAGGTAAGTTTATTATGATATTATTGCGGACTCATTTTGAGAATTAAATACCAATCAGGAGGTCATTATGGCTTTAGATCAGGCGAAAAAAGCAGAAATTATTGCTAAATACGCAAGAGGCGAAAACGATACAGGTTCAACAGAAGTACAGGTAGCTCTTATTACAGAGAGAATTACTTATCTTACAGATCACCTTAAAACAAATAAGAAAGATCACTCTTCAAGACTTGGACTACTTAAGTTAGTAGGTCAGAGAAGAAGACTTATGAGATATCTTAAAAACACAGATCTTGCAAGATGGAACACTATCAAAACAGATCTTGGTATTAGAAACTAATACTATAATAACTGCCTTTGGGCAGTTATACTTCATAATTTCAAACACAATAAATCCCCTTCAATTTTAACTTTTTATACACGGTTTTTATCCTATTCTAACGGTCTTTTTACATAGTTTAGTCAATTTGACTCAACAATGACTTGACAAACATGCACTCAATGTTGTATAATACTTTCAAGCATTCGTTATTGGTGCAATAATATATGAATAAGGAGGTCTGTTTATGAGTCAGGAAAATGAAAATCTTGAAGAGTCTCAGACTGAAGAAGTTGTAGAGCCTCAAGTAGAAGAAACTGAAGAAATTGATCCTCTTGAAGCTGCCCTTGCAGAAGCGGCAGATTGGAAAGATAAGTTTCTTAGAGCACATGCTGACTTTGAAAATAGCAAAA
>JAGGRU010000245.1 GCA_021159425.1 Sulfurovum sp. | reverse complement strand
GTCCTGCCTTTGAAATTGAATATGAAGATGCGGATATTCCTATGAATACAGGTAATATAAACGTGGATATGCCACCTATTTAAAAGAGGGCATATTTTTTGGAAAAACCTAAACTTTTTGAAACAGATCGAAGTTTTATATGGACTGTAGGAATTTTGCTTCTTTTGCTTGTGCTGCGGCTTTTTTTCGAATATCAGAGCTACCAAAATTTTACTTCTAAACCTTTTTATTATACCTATGCAAATGTACTTAACGCTTATGAAAAATCAAAAGAGGGAAAACGTTACAAGGTACTAAAATTACGTTCGGATGATGGTTTTACTTTTTATACTACCTCCCATAAAAAAGAAGATTTTAACCACAAGAGGTTGCGTTTGCAGATCTTTCCGAACGAAGGCATATCTTTTAAAGATTATTTAGGTACGTTTTATGTCAAGAGTCGTATTAAAAATTCTGAGGCACTTCCTCTTACTTTTAAAGATGACCTTTTGGAAAAAGTAGCATCCCAACATCAAGATCTTTCGCTTCAAAGTTTTTACAATGCGATCTTTTTTGCTACGCCTGTTGACAAAGCATTAAGAGAAAAAATATCTATGCTTGGAGTCAGTCATTTAGTTGCCTTAAGCGGATTTCATTTAGGAATATTATGGGGGTTGATATATGGTTTGATACTCTTTCTCTATAGACCTCTACAGCAAAAGTTTTTTCCTTACAGGCATGCACTGTTGGATGTCGGTTTAGTAGCCATAATACTTTTAGCTGTCTACTTATGGTTTGTTGATTTTCCTCCGTCTCTGGTACGTTCTTATGCCATGGTACTTGTAGGTTGGATAGTACTCTTGCTGGGGATAGAATTGCTTAGTTTTACATTTTTGACAAGCATACTGTTGTCACTTGTAGTACTTTTTCCTCCACTGTTGGTATCACTGAGTTTCTGGCTTTCTGTTGCAGGAGTATTTTATATTTTTCTTCTCTTGCAATATACAAAAGAGTACAATAAATGGATGATCACACTCCTTTTTATCCCTTTTGGTATTTTTATTCTAATGCTTCCTGTGGTGCATCATATATTTGGAGTGACAAGTGGATATCAACTTCTATCACCGTTATTGTCACTTTTGTTTATTCCTTTTTATCCTCTGCTAATGTTCTTGCATTTAGTAGGTTTTGGAGGAGTATTGGACAGTCCATTGTTGTGGTTGTTTTCATTGCCTGAAGAGAGTGTAGAAAATCTTTTGCCTCTGTGGGCGATGCTTGGATATGTCGGGTTGTCATTGGGAGCGATTTGGAGTAGAAAATTGTTTTATGGGGTGCTTGGAGTGGCTCTGATCTATGGAATATATTTATTTACCCCGTAGGGTCGATTTATCGACCATTGAAAAATGAATTTGATATCCAGGTGGTCGATAAATCGACCCTACGGATCAGATTTCCTCTATCTCTTCATTTTTATCTAAGAGATAACAAAAACGTAAACCATGTAAAAAGATAGCCCAGGAAATATAGATCCATAGCAAAAAGAAGAGGACCGTACTGATACTCCCATAAACAGAAGCATAGGTTTTGTTGTGAACCACGTAAAAGATAAAACCGCTTTTTGAGAGATACCAGATGAGAGAAGCGATGAACGAAGAGATAAAGGCAGCTCTTTTTTTGATGTGGATATTGGCAGAGAGTTGATAGGCAATATAAAAGGCAGACCATACGATGGTATAGGGAAGGATGGAGTACAGGTGTATCATGCTGGTGATGGTATTTTTATCCAGATAGCTTTGTATGAAAGAAGAAAGATAGAATGATGCTCCCATCATTAAAGGTAGAAGAATGATCAAAATAAGATAGGTTTTAATACTTTCTAAAATACCACGGCTGGGAAGTTCAAAAATGTCGTTGACAATGTAATCGTAGTTCTTAAAGAACATGATGGCTGCAAAGGTGACATAAAAAGCACCTACCATGCCCAGTTTATCAGAGTTGGCAATGAAAGTATTGATATTTTCCATGATCTCTTTGGATTGTGTAGGCATGAGATTGGCAAAGATGAGTTCCTGCACTTTGTCATAGGTATCTTGGAAAAGTGGCAATGTTGTGAAAACATACAGTAAAATAACAAGTAATGGAATGATAGAAAAAATAGTATTCCAACTTAGACTGGAAGCATAATACCCCAGTCTGTCATCAAGTAAGTCTTTGAAAAAGTCTCTAAAAAAAACATAATAATTTCGTAAAAGTGTTTTGGTTTTCAACAGAATCCCTTTAGTTTGGTAATCCCATTTTTCCTGGATTTAAGATATTGTTCGGGTCAAATGCCTTTTTGATATCTCTGAAAAGGGTAAGTTCTGCATCATTAAATGCTATGTCCATGAATGGTGCCTTGCTTGTGCCGATTCCATGTTCACCGGAGAGTGTTCCACCCATTTCAACTACCAGTTCGAAGATCTCTTTAATGGCTTTATGTCCCTCTTCAAGCTGCTTCTCATTAGAACCGTCTACCATCACATTTACATGTATGTTTCCGTCACCTGCATGACCGAAGCATGGAACTTTAAATCCATATCTGTCACCTATTTCATAGATACGTTTAAGGGCTTCAGGCAACATGGATCTTGGAACGGAAATATCTTCATTGAGTTTCTTGCTTCCAAAGATAGTAATGGAGGGGGAAGCGTTACGTCTTGCATACCAGAGTTTATCTCTCTCTTTGGCAGTATGTGCGATGACAAAATCCTGGGCACCATTCTCTTTAAATGATCTCTCTAAAATCTCAAGTTGGAACTCTACCTCTTCAGACACATTTCCGTCTACATCTCCGATGAGGAGTGCACCCGCATCTTCAGGCAGTTCAATGCCAAGTTTCTCTTTAAGCGCCTGAACTACCAGATCATCCATAAATTCCATAGCTACAGGATTTGCACCTGCGGCAAGAGATTTAAATACAGCATTCATGGCATCGTCCACAGAAGGGAAAATGCCCATGTATGCCTTGGTGAAATTCGGTTTAGGGATGAGTTTTAGAGTAAGTTCAGTGAGAACTGCCAGTGTACCTTCAGAAGCGATCAAAATACCTGCAACGTTATATCCGGCAACATCCTTGATCGTTCTTTTTCCTGCCCGAATGATATCTCCGTTAGGACGTACAGCACGCAGTGCCATAACGTAGTCTTTGGTAATACCATACTTTGCTGCACGCATACCGCCCGCATTTTCAGAGACATTGCCGCCCAGAGTGGAGTACTCTTCACTCGCAGGATCCGGCGGATAGAAAAGACCTACTTCTTCAGCAGCTTTTTGCAGATCCATATTGATGACACCGGGTTGTACGACTGCAACCATGTTTTCCATGTCGATCTCCAGAATTTTGTTCATATGCTTTTCCATGGCAAGAATGATCCCGCCACTGGTAGGCAGTGCACCACCTGTAAAACCGGAACCGGCACCACGAGGAGTGATGACAATACCATGATGGTTACAATAGACTAAAATACGGCTGACATCTTCTTCGTCTCTGGGAAAAACAACAGCATCAGGCTCAAAACGTGTACGTGTTGCGTCGTAAGAGTATGCGATCATATGTGCTTTGTCAGAAAAGACATTCTCTTCTCCGACAAGGTCTTTTAATGACTTAATATGTTTTGGATCCAACACTATAGTGACTCTACCATGTTGTAATAGCTTCCTTCTTTGGAACCTTTGGAAAACCAGCCTGTTTTAATTTCATCGAAACGCATATAGAAAGGGTATTGTGCTTTTGACGGCATTCCGCTTACGCCTTTTTTCCCTACGATTTGTCCGGATAGGGGGTCTAAAAGTACAGCTGAACCTTTTTTAATAATATAAATAAGTCCTACCTGATATTTTTTTGCAAATATTGCCAGGTTTTCTCTGCTTGGACTTGCCTCTCCTTCTTGTGACAGGAAAAGTGCATAAAGATCCGGATGTATCCAATTTTTGTTAGCAGAAGAGGTAACTTTTGCATAGGTATTGGCATCAGGAGCCAAAAGCAGTACATTATTGTAAAGATACCCGCCAATGACCTTGTCACCGGCTCTTACAGCAGTTTTAATAGTCGGGAGTTCATCATGTATGATCGTGTCATTCTCAAGTAGTTTTGCCTTTCCCGGAGAAGTTTGCATAAGTGTACGCGTAATAGCCTGTAAAGTATTACCATAATTATGAATGACTACACCACTCATTCCCGTGACAGGTAGAGCAGAGCGGAGAGAGATATTTTTGCCTGTTACATTTGAGATAGAAGTATGTACGGTAGAAGGGAAAAATCCTGCAAATAAGGGTAGAGCGGTTAAAGCGATAAGTGCTATTTTAAGCATAGCGATCCTTTGAATATTTAATTATACTGATTATACAAGCAAAAGATTAAAAATCCATTGATGTTTTGACGTCCTTAACTTAATTCCGTTATAATAATACTCAATTGAATGAGTATGTTGGAGATTAATGAAGTATATTACAATATTTATTTTAATGATGAACCTTCTGTTTGGAGCCAAGGTTTACCATAAATCATGGGAGGAAGGTAAAACATTCTCCGAATATTTAAAAGAAGAAGATATATCGGCAGATCTTTTAGAATCCAGATCGAAAGAAGATCAGTTGTATCTTTCTGAAATTGGAAGCAGATATAAATACTATGAACTTAAAAATGATGCGGGTACTTTACTTCAAGCCTTGATCCCCATCAGTACAGAGATGCAGATCCATCTGATCAGAAAACGTCAAGGCACTGGATATACCTTTGATATCATCCCTATTGTGTATAAAAATAAGGAGTATTTTGCCAAAATAATTACAGAAAAAAATCCCTATACCGATACACTGAAAAGTATAAAAGAGCCTAATGTCGCAAAAAAGATCTCCAGAGTATTTAAAGGACATGAAGATTCTAAAAAGCTCCAAAAAGGTGATGAAATATCTTTTGTTTACAATCAGCGTACAAGACTCGGTGTTCCTTTTGAAATGCCAAGTATTAAAGTAGGACGAATAAAAAGAGCCAAAAAAGATCTGTTTATTTATGTGGATGAAGATGGGCTTGGATATAAAGGAACAGATAAAACCATAGCGTATACAGTGACGGGTAAGAAAAAAGTGACATATACACGTAAAATAATGTCAGAGAAAGCAAATTCAAAATTTTCTATGCCTCTGCGACATATACGTGTGACTTCAAGTTTTTCCTATAGCCGATATCATCCTATTCTACGCCGTTACAGACCACACCATGGTACAGATTTTGGTGCAAAAAGAGGTACACCGCTTTTGGCCGTGAATGACGGTAAGGTCATTTTTTCCGGAAGAATGGGTGGCTATGGTAAAGTCATTAAAATAAAACATCCCGGTGGATATATGTCTCTCTATGCACACCAAAGCCGTTTACGGGCTAAGCGTGGGCAAACTGTTAAAAAAGGTCAAATTATAGGTTACGTAGGAAGTACAGGTAGAAGTACAGGTCCGCATTTGCATTTCGGTTTGAAGAAAAATGGAAAATGGGTAGATCCTATGAAAGTCTTACATAAAAAATCTATTAAAACATCCATATTGAAAAAGTTCACTAAATATGAAGATATAAAAGAAACAAAATATAAAAAAGTCAATATTAAAGATACGAAGAGAAAAAAAGAGACACTTTTAGCATATTTGAAAAATGATACACCCTCTTATATCTGGAGTAATGA
>JAGGRU010000162.1 GCA_021159425.1 Sulfurovum sp. | reverse complement strand
CTGCATATCTCATTCATAATGTTATCTATATCTATATTTTTATCTATTTTAACGTGTCTGTTTCTAAGTTTTCTTAAATAGTCTGTATTGTTACCAGAAGGTAATTTCATATCAAAAGGCATGCCTTTTTCTACCCTATTCAAAATACTCTTCAATAATTTGAGGAAAAAGTTTCATTGTTTTTCTAGCTTTGTCGATTTTAGGCTGGAACAGTTCCTGGCTTGCAGGAAAATTTGTCATAAGCTCTGTATAGATGGCAATTTTTTCTTCCATGTGGTTTTCCAAGGCATCAAGTACAGCTTGCATATTCTCTTTGGATGTTCCAAACTTCATCAAAAGTTCGAACATACGTTTACGCGGATGAATCGCCATTGAATCACCTGCGGCAAGAGCGATCTCTTTAATATCCCAACGTGAAATATAGATCCCGCTTACATGTGGAGCAATAAGTTTGGCATACAAGGCTTCTGTATAAGAAGGATAATCTTTAAGATCTGTCTCTTCATCACTGTCACAAGAACCATCTGCACAAAAAGCCGGGTTTCCGTTAAAATTCTTCTCATTGAATTGTGCAAACTCATTTCTTAAATCATTTATATCATTTTCATTCATTATTTATCTCCTATCAGTAATGGAATATTATCCACATCAATTTTGGCATCATACCATCTGTTTGCTATGAGCATTATCTTAGCTACAAAAAGTATTTGATCATCCAAAAATTCCGGTTTATCAAATAGTTTTTTCACTTCATCATCTAAACAGTAGCCTTTTACTTTGTTCTCTTCTATTTCTATAAAATCGACTCTGCCTTCTCTCTTGGCAACTTCATCGACACTGTCACAATAACTGATCGCTTTTTCCTGAAACTCTTTTTCTATCATCATTTTGTCTACTTTTGACTGCCCCACAGAGGACATGGTAAAATCAAAATGTTCATCTGTAATATTGAGTGCGATGGCTGTTGCATTCAGCCCATTATGTTTCATGATCTTGTTAAAATATTTACGTATATACCCGGTTTGTGCGTTATATCCTAAAATGGTACAAAGTCCCGTATCCGGTTTGATCTCATCTGGTCTCATGACTCATCCCCTTTCATCAATTTTGCATTATCATGTAAGAACATTGCCTCTTCTTCTTCAGTTTGACAACGAGGACAAGCTTGTTCTCCGCCTGTGTAAGTAAAGTTATTACCACATTCATTACAACGCTTAATATTAAATGTTGCAAGCGTTCTTTGGGTTGCTTCAAAAAACTCTTTAACTTCAAATCCGCTTTGCAAGTGTATGGAGTCCGGTTCACAGGCATCATGACAAAGATGACATTTCAAACATAACATTGCATCAAAGTTGATCAAAGAGAATTTACCATTTGAACTCAATGCCCCGGTCGGGCAGATACGATAACAGATCTGACAATTCGTACAGCTCTCATCTATAAATTTTTGAGAGACAAAAGAGATTTCTTCTTCCGGTAAAACTTCGAAGATATCCGGTGCATCTGCTCTTTTCAGTGTAGTAAAAAGTATTTTTCTTTTATCCGGAATATTTTTATCTTTCATCCTGGCAATGACAAAAGCATCTATTTTAAACACTTGCAAATCTTCAGCTTCAACTGCATCATCAAATGTTTTTTTATGTTTTACAACACCTTTTACAGAAGCTTGACTTAAAAAGTCTCTTCTTGAAGAGACATCAGAATTCTCTTTTTCGGGTGAGTCTTCTTTTTCTACTCTCTCACGTGAAGATCCATCAAGATTAGTGCTTAATTCTTTATCACAAAAAGAGGAGAGTACAAAGTTTGCTTCTTCTATACGGGTTTGAATCTGCTCAAGAAGATATGAACCCTCTTTATACCCGTTAAGATCAATTGTAATAGGTTTATCACATGCCAAAGCCAAAGAGATAAGGTGTTCAACACTCAAAACTGAAATACACGGAACATTGATCTTTGAAGAGATCAATCTTACTTTTGATTCAATGAAAGTAAAAAAGAATTCAGTTACAGAAAAATCTGAAAGTGAAAAAGCTTCAGTGGGACATGCACCCAAACAAGCTGCTGTTTCAACTCCTGTTGACTTACTGAAGCTTGGCAAATTATCCGTTATCTGGATACTTTCAGGACAGGCATCAACACATTTTGTACATTCTGAAAATTTACTCATTGCTCTTACACAAGAGGCAACATTAAAGTGTAACTTCATTTACGCTTCAACACTCTCTGTAGTACAGTTTTCTTTGAGTTTCTCATTTACATATTCAAAATCACTTAACATAAATTCTAAAGTAAGCTCTGAACCATCATGATACAGTGGTGTGCGTGACTCTTTCTTTGCATTGATCAAAAACAGCGGTGTCCACTCTAAAAGATGCTCTTTCAAAAATGCTCTTTGTACTTCAAGCAGTTCACATACACCCTCTTTGTCATCTGCATCCAAAGCTTTTTTCATTGCTGTACAGAGCATATACATGAATTCCAGTTCAACACCGATATGGTCAGCAGATACCACTCTCGCAGAGTCCAGTTCTACACGAAAATCAAGGTCATTATAGAGTTCAACTACGGGGTTGTCTCCGCCACTCTCGATCATTTGATCATCTCTTGTATAGAAACTTTCATAAGGCACAAGGTGCATAAGGAAGAGGTTTGTAAAATCAACATTATAATACTGTTCTATCAACTCAGAACGTGAAAGTTCTTTACGTTTGGACCAGTCTCTGTAATTAGGAAAGAATGAAAGCAGTGCTTCATCTTTTTCTATATTTTCTAAAAATTCTTCATTCACTTCTACCAACATCAATCTTGAAATTAATGCATAAATAGCTATACGGTTTTCTATATCTTGTTTCATTTGGTTCATTTTATTCTCTTTTCAAATATACCGTAGGGTCGGTTCACCGACCACATTTAACATTATAGGCATATGGTCGATAAATCGACCCTACAGGTATAAATATTTATTGTTTTGTTTCTATTTATATTATTTTTTGTACTATACCACTTTCAAAATAAATATGCCTTAACATAATATTTTATTTGGAAAATTGTAGTAGTTGCAGCATCCCCAGGCAGGAGCCTGGAAATAAGGTTGTAATAATTACGAAAGCTTTACAGAGTAAGCTTTGTGAGACAATGGCACTGCCGGTCTCTTAATATGTACAGGTCTTCTTAGTGTATCAGAACTGTCCAATGGACGAGTCAATTTGTCTCTCCATGCCTGGTAAACTTTCATGTTGTTTTCATAGTTCACATAAATGTCACCGATCTGATCATCTTTACCGGCAAGCTCAATGCTTACTTTCTGATGCCAAGCGTGGTTACCCGCAATTGGATCCGGATGAGAAGGGGCAACAGCATTTTGCCAAGCACCTGAAAGACCATCCCACCAAATGTTGTCAAGGTCTTTATTGTACTCTTTAAACTGCCATGTATCTTTACGATCCTGCATACCTTCATTGAGACCTTGAGTTGGTTTAAGTGTTCCCACTTTACCATCCATAGTCATATCATAAAGCGGTGCACCAAGACCCATTACTCCCAGTTTATGTTCAAATCCTGGGATATCAACTGCATTTTTCAGTTTCCATCTACCTGCATGATGTGAACAGGCAAGTACCCCTGGCATTGTACCCTCAGTTGGTATAGCCATAGCAATGAAGTAACCAGATTCAAGACCCTCTTCAACAGTATCAGTAATAGTTACTTTGATCGCATCACCTCTTTTGATTCCAAGACGTTTTGCATCTTCAGTATAGATCCATACAGGGTTATGATTCTGTGAGATCTCCATAAGGTGTTTAGAATTCACTGAACGTGTATGAATATTGTATGGCAATCTAAATACAGTATTCAATGCAAAATCATTATCATTTACCATAAAGTCATGGTGAACCTGCGTTACAATATGCGTCATTTTCTTTCTATCTTCTTTATTTGTCGGATAAATAGGTATAGCATACTCAGGCCATTTCCACTCTGCAAACCACTCACAGTAGAATTCAAGTTTTTTAGACAGTGTATGGAAACCTTGCATGATCTCACCATCGATCTCAATACCGATCGCTTTTTTGCCACCATGCACATGGTCTTCAACCATAAGTGTTCCAAAGTCATCTTGCTCAATTTCTCTAATATCGTACTCATGTCCATGAGCAATGAACTTGTCGCCCTCTCTTCTAAGCGCTCTCTCTTGTGGCTTAAAGATATTGTCTTCTTCCAACCAGGTACCCCTGTCTCTCATCATCTCATAGTTAGGATATTTAGAGTCAGGGTATGCTATTTTTGCTGCTTTTCTAAGATTAGGAAGCTTATCAAACGCTGCCTGGTACCATTCAGAAATTGTTACTGCTCTTGTCGGATCTGCTTTAGAAGCCCAATATTTTCTAACACCCAAAGATCCGTCAGGATCTACATGGTGAGTCATGATATTTGCCCAAAACTCTACCTCTTCCCATACTTCACCAAGACCAGCTTTAATGTGTGCTTCAAGTGTAGCTCTGGTTGGATCTTTTGGCTTCCAACCCATTTTTTCCAATGCAACTCTAAGTGCCGGCTGACGGAAAGACAACCATCGCTTAGGCTCTGTTGCCTCTGAATGCTGATCGTGTCTTTCACCAGCAAGTCCAACAGGAAGAATAAAGTCACAATACCAGTTAGTCTCAGACCAAGTAGGAGAAAGGTTAAATGACATTTCGATCTTATCTTCTCTTTTGAGACATTCGATCCATCTAAATCCATCCGGATTGATCCAAACCGGGTTATACATACGTGGGATCCAAACTGCCAATTTATCTGGTACATTCAGTCCTTTGTCATTCCATTTCTTTCTCCATGCATCATCAAGAAGCAAGTGAGGCATGATATGTGACATTTCATATGTAGACAATGGATACTCTGGTGGCCATGCAATTTCATTCCACACATCAACTTTTGGAGGTCTTGTTCCTGCTTGTGCAGCTGCATCCCCTTTACCGTTTACGGAAATAACATGCCAGTGATGAAGTCCAACTCCACCTTTGTCACCAGCCATTGCACCACGAAGAACAAATGGAAGGAACGCAGATCTAGCGATCATCCATCCACCTTTGTGACCTATCGGTCCTGCTCTCCAGATATAAGTTGCAACTCTTGCACCGGCATCGATGAACATGTCGTAAAGTTTTTCAACGATACGCTTTTCAACACGACACTCTTCAGCTACAAAGTCAAGTGTATACGGAGAGTACATTTCAGAGATCATTGTGATGAAATCTTCATACGTATCGCCCTGTGGTACAGATTTGATATATTTTTTCTCAACCAATAAAGAAAGATACTCTTTATCAGCCATAAGTCTGTCCCAATTCACCCAGTTCTTCACGAAATTGTGGTTTACAAGGCTCTCACCATTGATCCCTTTTTCGTTAAGAATTCTGTTCGCAAGGTAAAGATACAACGCTGTCTCTGTTCCCGGCCATACAGGTACCCATAGGTCTGCCATACCTGCCGAGTTGGAAAGTCTTGGATCCATAACAACAAGTTTTGCACCTTTTTTACGTGCCTCCGCAATACGTCCTGCTGCCTGTTGAAAGTAATGACCTGCATCTGCTGCATGAGAAGACTGAAGGAAGATCAATTTTGCATTAGACCAATCCGGTGAGTTTCTATCATCATTCGTCCACTGGATCGTACCTTCTCTTGCACCTGCAGAACAGATGTTTGTGTGAGAATCGTATCCGTCACAACCCA
>JAGGRU010000262.1 GCA_021159425.1 Sulfurovum sp. | reverse complement strand
ATCTAATTTTTTCTTTTGTATCTAATATTAAAAACTCAAAACCATTGATTACTTCCATCGTTTTTACTAAAGCTTTTGTGTCCGTTTTCTCTTGCTTTTTTTCTTGTTCTTCATTTTGATAATATACTATTCTTGAAGGAATTTTTCTTTGCATGGCAACTGTTAATTGGTCAAAAAACTCCGTGGATATAGGATTGTACATAAGTACCTTTCTTTAAATATAAATCTAAGTATACTATAGCTATGGATAAAAAATTAAAAAAATATATAGAACGATATGATCTAATACAAAATTGTGCAACTTATGAACTCATGCCAAATGGTGGAATGATAGTTTTAATTAACCAAGAAACAAACTGTAAAGTATTGATTGAAAATAAGGCTTATAAACTAGAAAGTTTTCAAGCCATACTCATTAATGCCTATGAAGTGTCTGTGTCTATTCAATCAAATGAAAAGTTGCATCTAATAGCCATAAGATTCAAAGGTGCAGGGGCTTCTTTTTTTTATGAAGAACAGATGGATGAACTCATGCAGACTCCCAAAGAACCTATTTTACTAGAAAAAAATATTTTAGAAAATGAACTTGATGCCTATTTTAAAAATCGCTTAAGACCAAGTAAGTTACCTTTTAATATTATGAAAATAATTGATTTACTAGATGAACAAGGAAGTGATTACAGTATAGATGAAGTGTTAGCCATAGCAAATGTACCAAGGAAAGTTTTGGATAAGATGTTTAATTTGAGAACAGGTTTGACTTTCAAAACCTATGCAACTTTAACAGAGGATTCAAGTAGATAATTCTATTTTAATTACAGAACTACCTCTTCTCCAAAACCTTTAAAACTCCCTCAAAATCTTTCTCATCTCCAAAACAGCTGTTTGAGTTACAGATCATATAGCCGTCATTTGTGTCACTTTTTATAAGTGTAAAAGGGTAAGGCAGTGCGTCAATATCTGTAATGTGATCTTTCAGTTTCTTCTCTTTGGCTTTAATGATGATGTCGTCTTTCAAATAACGTATGACCATTTGAGTCATTTTAGGGGTAGAGATAGGTTGACGCATTACATCATAAGAGTAAATTTCCAGTGTTTTAAAAACAAACTTTTTGTAGACAATGTCAACCAGTGAGCTGATAGAGTAGAGGACAGAGAGCATCGTTGAAACCGATGAAGGATAGGAAGAGTCATAAATGTCTGCATTCGTCTCAAACTCACCACGAGAGAATTTCCATTTTCCATTTTCATAGTATTTTTCAATGGCTGTATTTACAAGTTTGCTTGCAGTAATAAGATAAACTTCATCCAGAGTACTCTCATACGCTTCGATCAGTGCTTCAGACAAATAGGCGTAATCTTCCAAGAATGCCTGGATCTTTGGCTCTTTTCCTATGAGAGTGGAGTGGAAGAGTTGGGAGTTTATATACATCGTTGAGAGCAGTTTGTCTAAAGACTTCATGGCAACTTTTAAGTATTTGCTATCGACACGAGATGCTTTAAAGAGTGAAGTAATCATCATGGCGTTCCATGAAACGATCACTTTTTTGTCTATGAAGGGATAAACACGCTTCTCTTTTCGACGTTTTTTTAGTGCTTCTATTGCTTTAGCGTAGTAAGGAATATCTATAGATTTGGGATCATCCACACGAATGATATTTTTACCTTCAAAGTTCCCTTCTTTGGTAATATGCAGGGCTTTTGCAAGTTTTTTATGTGCATCACCCGGTATGCCTGCTTTGTCAAATGATTTGAGTGCTTTTTCATAGGTGTAAACAAAGTATTTACCCTCTTCACCTTCCGTATCGGCATCAGAGGCAGAGTAGAAGAGTTTGTCTTCAGACATTTTTTCAAGCATGAAATCCAAGGTTTCAAATGCAACATCTTTGTAAAAATCATTATGGGTCGCATGGTATGCTTTGAGGTAGACACAAGAGAGCAGGGCATTGTCATACGTCATCTTCTCAAAGTGGGGCACAAGCCATTCATTGTCTGTAGAGTAACGGCAAAAACCGCCATCTACCAAGTCCCGTAACCCGCCTCTTGCCATGGAAGAGAGAGAAAGCAGAGACATATTGAGTGTCTCTTTGTCATCGGTGAGTTTATACACATCCAAAAGTAAAGAGAGAGTAGAAGCCTGAGGAAATTTAGGTGCTTTGTTAAATCCTCCATCGCTGTTGTCAAAAAGCTGTTTAGCCTGCTCAATGACTCTGTTGATGATACTCTCATCCAGTTTGGTAGCCTGTATCTTGTCCTCTTTTGGGTTGAGGTGTTGGAGTATTCTGTCTGCTTCAGTGACCAGTGTTTTCTTTTCGTTTTTATATTTATTGGAGATCACATCAAGGAGTGCTTTAAAACTCATCATCCCGTACTTCGGTTCATCAGGGATGTAAGTGGCTGAGTAAAAAGGTTTTAAATCCTCGGTCAAAAAGATAGAAGTAGGCCAACCACCGGGACGACCATTCATTAAGCGGTATACATCTTGAAAATGTTTGTCAATGTCGGGGCGCTCTTCACGGTCTACCTTGATGGAGACAAAGCCTTCATTTAGGATCTTGGCTGTTTTTTCATCTTCAAAAGATTCATGTTCCATCACATGACACCAGTGGCAAGAGCTGTAGCCTATAGAGAGAAAAATGGGTTTATTCTCTTTTTTAGCTTTTTGAAATGCTTTTTCACCCCAGGGATACCAGTCAACAGGATTGTCTGCATGCTGCTGCAGGTAAGGAGAGAGCTCATCTTTAAGAAAATTTGCCATTTTGTGCCTTTTAAATATACTTTTATGATACTTGATTGATTAATGATTAATATATTTTAGTTAATATTACACAGCTTATACATATATCTTACTATAGAATGTTATAAAAGTTTAACACAAAAGGGAAAAAATGCAAAATATGATCAAAAAGTTACTCCTTTTGAGTTTGCTTTTGAGTACATTGGTATTTGGCGGTTTTAGTTCAGCCTTAAAAAAACAAAAATTTTTACAGCCTGAAGAAGCTTTTCAAATTACAGCTGTCTTAAAAGGTGATGTCATTGAGACAAAGGTCACTTTGGCAGATAAAATTCATGTCTATGATGATGATACTTTACACTATAGAGTCACCTCTCCTTCTAAAGTAGAACTTGAGGTCAATAAACCTGCTTCACATGATTTTGAGGGTGATAAGGTATTTGAAAAAGAGATCTTTATTAATATTCCCGTAAAAGAGATTGAATCAAAAGTACAGGGTGATTATACTCTGGAAATAGAAGTACTGGGATGTAATGAGAGAGGTATCTGTTACCAGCCTTTTGTAAAATCTTTTAATTTTAAAGGTGTAGAAGCTGATGTGTTTGATAAGATTTCTTCACTCACAAAAGAAGGAAATACAGCTAAAATAGCTGATGTCTTAAGTTCTGAGAGTTCATTTTTTGTTATTTTACTCTTCTTTATTTTTGGTTTGTTACTGGCATTGACTCCTTGTGTTTTCCCGATGATCCCGATCTTATCTTCGATAATCGTTTCTCAGTCGGGTGAAGGGAAACCGAGTGTTGCCAAAGCATTCTTTACTTCTTTGGTTTATGTTGTTTCTATGGCACTTACTTACACAGTGGTGGGTGTTGTTGCAGGTCTGCTTGGTGCCGACATTCAGGCAGCGATGCAGAACCCTTGGGTGCTTACTGTATTTGCAGCTATGTTCGTAGCTCTGGCTTATTCTCTCTTTGGTTATTATGAAATAGGACTTCCTGCTTCCTGGCAGTCTAAAATTTCAAAAGCCTCTGATGATGCGGGACAGAAGGGTGGTATTGCTGGTACAGCGATCATGGGTCTTCTCTCTGCACTGATCGTCGGGCCTTGTGTTGCCCCTCCTCTTGGTGGAGCAGTACTGTTCATTTCTCATACAGGTGATGCCCTGCTTGGCGGTATAGCACTTTTTGTCATGAGTATGGGTATGGGTATGCCACTGCTGCTTGTGGGTATAGGTGCGGGTAAATTTATGCCTAAGCCCGGTGGTTGGATGACGGCTGTTTCACAAGTGTTTGGTGTGATGATGCTTGGTCTTGCTATTTTCATGTTGGGACGTATTTTACCTGATATGGTAACGATGATACTCTGGTCATTGTTGTTTATGGGGTCAGCACTTTATATGGGTATCTTCAACCCAAGCACAGCAACTCAGGGAGCTAAAAAGCTCTTTCAGCTTTTAGCTATTGTGTTCATGCTTTACGGGGCATCTCTTTTTGTAGGTGCATTGAGTGGTTCAAGTTCTATCATTAAACCGTTTGAGAAATTTACACAGGTTGGTGTTGCTGTGGCAGGAGCTACAACTGCAAGCCCAGAAGATAAAGAGAGTCACAGAGGGTATTCTATAGCACGTCTGATGAAAGAAGTAAAAGCCTCCGATAAACCTGTAGTTGTGGATTTTGGTAAAGACTCATGTACTGCCTGTGCAGAGTTGGAACACATTACTTTCCCTCATCCTAAAGTACAAGAGCAGCTTAAGAACTTTACTTTCATTAAAATAGACTTGACAGATAACAGTGATGATGACAAAGCACTTTTGAAAGAGTTTGAACTCTTCGGTACGCCAAATATCATCTTCTTTGGGAAAGACAATAAATACATTGCAGAGAAGAGTTTGACCGGGTTCATTAAACCGGAAGTCTTTGCGGAACATTTAAAGAGTATCGAATAGTAGGGTCGGTTTACCGACCTTCCGCAACCTATGTACGTCTTCTTTCTTTTTTAGATTAAATAATTGACATTTTTACGCTAATAGTATATAATATCCGTACAATAACCGTATAAGGATAATATTATGTTGACAGCAATAGATTTAAAAGATGCCCGAATAGAGTTTAAAACATCTAAAGATATTAAGGCATTATTACAAGATGCTGCAAATTCTTTGGGTATGGACTTGAGTTCTTTTCTCATCTCTACCGCAACACAAAGAGCCAAAGATGTTATTAAAGAAGATAATCTTTTGACACTCTCAAAAGAGGAGTGGAAACATTTTGAAAGCAGTATTTCTTCCTCAAAAAAACCTACTAAAGCACTCAAAGAGTTAATGAATTTGGAAAGTTTTGATGACTAAGTACCGACTTATAAAATTCGATACGGCATTCTCATATAAAGATTATAAAACCTTTGACTGCAACAATGAAATGATCAATACTTTTGTACAAAGATCTTTAAAGAAACGTGTAAAAAAACATCTGTCTCAAGCCTATGTCCTCTTAGAGGATGATATTTTTGTAGGATTTTATACTTTAGATACATTTGCCATAACAAGAGATATGTTTGAAACTGAACAAAAACCTTCTGCGCTTCCTCCCGTGGTTCCAGTTATCAAATTAGGTATGTTGGCAGTAGATAAAAAAATTCAGGGACAAGGCATAGGTAAAAGATTGCTGCGTGACGCTTTGTTGAAAGTAGCAGAAATTTCAGAACTTGCAGGCTGTGCAGGTATTTATCTTTTGGCAGAAAAAGATGCTGTTGTATTTTATGAATCATTAGGGTTTATTTGCATAAAACCAGGTACTCCCTCTCCCATGTTTTTAAGTATAGGACAGGTGTTGGATATAGTGGATTAGTATGTTGTGCTATTAAGTACTATCACCCTTTCCCCCTTCGTATTATCAGTGTAAGAAGATGCAGAAAAAATGAGGAGAAGAACTATGAAAACAGTAACAACTAAAGAGTTTGATGAAAAGTTTGATGCACCCCTTTTCCTAGACCACTAAACCAATTTTTCTTATTCCACCTCACCACGATACCGATTGTAACAGTTTATCTCCTTTAAAGCCTAAATTATTGATGTAAAAA
>JAGGRU010000323.1 GCA_021159425.1 Sulfurovum sp. | reverse complement strand
CGACGTTTAGAAGCCGTGTTAAAGTCCATTTTTCCATCGGTCTGCACTTCAAAACCTTTATGCCCTTGTGAGACTTTGGCTTCTGTACGGGGAAAGGAGAAGTCATATTCCTCTTTGTCATGTACAAATTTAAGTACACCAAAGCTTTTCCCTACCAGATTGACAGAGCCAAATTCAGACAAGATCTTTTCCAACTCTTCCATAGTGTCAAGACCATACACTTCTATATCATAGTCTTTAATAGGAAGATTCAAAAAATGATCACGCACAGACCCACCCACTACGATGGCTTTGGCCTGTCCTTTTTTTAACCTTTTAGAAATAGTCAGAAGTATGTCAGGAAGTTTCATATTAACTTCTTAACACATTGATCAAAGAAC
Organism: Sulfurovum sp.; assembly: GCA_021159425.1. Classification (GTDB taxonomy): domain Bacteria; phylum Campylobacterota; class Campylobacteria; order Campylobacterales; family Sulfurovaceae; genus Sulfurovum. The sequence continues at coordinate 5,438 of JAGGRU010000323.1, read as the reverse complement.
TTCGTTTAAGTGTACGGTAAATATCAAAATCACTGTCGATGCTCACAATCTTCTCTATTTTCTCTTTGTGTGACACATACATTAAAGTTGCATCTGCCAGATCCATGGGTACATTTGTATATTTTTGCATCATCACGATAATATCTATTAAGTTATGTTGCTCAATATCATACACATGAACAGCACCCAATTCTACCCATTTTAAAAAATCCAACTGTACATTTAAGTTAAAATCCAACATATGCGATACTTCTGTCAGTACAGACCAGGTAGTAACGAACTCTCCCCTAAAATCTTTTAAAAAATTTCGTACCTGTACATGGTGTTTATCACTGGCATCAAAAAGGGCTATAAGTGGTCCACTATCTATGAGTAGTCTGTTTTTCACTTAATTTTCTTTTGAGCTTTTGTTTATAGGTTGTAGAGAGATCATCTCTGCCACTTTCATATTTACCAAAAAATGATTCACCTAACTCATAAGGTGTTTTTACCTCTTCTGCCTCTTTAGTATTCAAATAGAGTCTTAATGCTTCTTTGACAACATCCGTTTTAGTCTTATCTGACATTTCTGCATAAAGGCTTAGCTCATTCTCTAAATTTTCAGGAAGTCTTACTGCTAACATTTTTTCTCCTTCGCATTCTGTATTACACAGTGTATAACAAATCAAATTAAAAGCGTATAAAACGTAAATATACTGAAGCTACGTCACGATTAGACTTCTTTTTATCAGACCAGTTTGCAAGGCATAGCTTATTGTCATAAGAGCCTAAGACCATTTCACCTACAGGACTTTTGTAGTATTGTATGCTTATGGTATTCACTGTTCCAGTACCGGTGGTACTTCATGCTCTTTGATATACTGCTTTCTCATCTCGTACTTCCATTAATAAATTGATATTATTCTCTGATATAATACAATCAAAGGATTAAACAATGCTAAAAATATTTTATGGAGAATGGGGAACAGGTAAACTTCAAAGATTACCCTATTTGGGATACCACCTACTGTTGATGGTACTTATCATTGCCATCATCATGGGTACGATTTTTACTGTCGGAGCGGCAGAAAACTTTATAGGCGGTAACCTGGCTGAGACACAAAAGATGTTAATGGATAAGTTTGGCTTTGTTGCCATTGCCGGTATCATGGTTCTCATATTTGCAGCAATGCTTGGCCAGATCAATATTTTAGGTAAACGTATCAGAGATATGGGGCTTCCTGTACTTTGGTCGATCTTAGGGATCATTGTAGTCTCTATGGTATTGAATATAGCCTTTCCTCCACAGGAAGTAGCTCTGTCTGCAGCAGCGGTGCAGACTGCTGATGGTTCGGCAACAGCTGTTGCTGTAAGTAAAACAACTGCAAGTACGATCGTACAGATATTTGATATGCTCATCTTTCTATGTTTGCTTTTCATCCCAAGCAATGCTTTTGGATCTAAGAACAGTTAAGAATCCAAGCACACAAGGGCTTCTCCTCGTTCCCATCCGTCCTCGGTGGGAATGCATACTGCAGAACAATCAACAAAATAACTCAAACTCAAAGAATAACTTCTGAAATGCATTCCCACGCAGTAGCGATGGGAACGAGAGGAACACTATATCACTCTTCAAATACCCTGGTCAATTTATCTACGATCATCCCCTGTATCCACGCACTTAAAATGACAAGCCCTGTCAACACCACAGTAAAAGCCAAGCCAAAATAACTTACCATCAAAGGCAACCAGGGTAATTTTATGGAGCGTGTATAAAAGAATGCCACCAGAAGCCCGTCTCTTGCACCATGTTTACGAAGATCAGAGATCATAGGGTACCAGACATATGCAGGACCATGACTTAAGATCCCTCCAACCAGTGCAATGACCCATCCTCTTACACCACTCTGCTCTCCTATATGTCTGGAGATACTTTTTGAATCTATGAAAGTATGCAACAGTGCCATAAGAAAAAATACAACAAGTAAAATAGGGATGATCATCTTCAATATCTTAAACGCTGCCAACAGTGCATCTTGCCCTGCCTGAGGATTAAAATAAAAAGTAAGCAGATACATACACCCAACCACGGAGAGCATCACAAAGCCACTTCTTTTTTTTGATTTTTTTCTTTTGGGTATTATTCTTTGTTGTTCTTTGTTCATGATAAAAGCCCCACAATAGTAACCGTAGCGATAGAGATCAGGAAAGCAAAAATGAATGAAAGACTATTTCTAAGCAGCGTAAAACGTGTTCCAAAAAGTGACCACTCCAGTGGTACCTGTATCACACCGAGTGTCACAAAAGAGAGTATGAATGCTGTCACCGCATAAAGTGAAACCCCTTCATCCAAAAGTTCTCCACCAATGACATAAGACAAAAAAGGCTGCCCCACCGATATAGCACCAATGCCTGTACCTATAAGTGTATCTTCTACAGGTGAACCTTTAAAAACAGACTGGATCATTTCAGGCGTGACAAGTGTTTCAAAAAGTCCTGCAAGTGCAATGACAGAAAGAAGCATAGGCATCACCATCATCAGTGTCCCAAGGGTGTTTTTAGCTGCTGTTTTTAAACGGATGTACAAAGGGTTCATTTTATGTCTTAGAGTTTCAAAAGGAACATGCACATCAATAAGTTCACATTCCATACTTTCTCGTCTTCATTACTTACTTTAGCTGTTATTTCATAGACCAAGTTATTTCCATTACTTTGTGGTAATTTTTTTATCATCACTACTCCTTCATATAGTTTATATTTTTATCATAACGCATTTGTATTAACAACTACTGTGCAGTTGCATTTTAAGGTTTTTCATCTCAAAAGCTTTCATCCCCAAGATAAAACTCTCTTCTATCATCTCTCTGAGCAATGATTCATCTACCTCATCCAAAGACTTAAAATACAAATGACGCACAATTTTCCCGGACCCCTGAAGCATAGGGTACTGCTCTTGCAGTTCCAGGTCGTATTGTTTTTATCTTTTCTAATGTAATACTCATATTTATTCCCCATACCCAGACTTAGGCTCTGCCACCATCCCTAAATCTTCATAATTATTCATAACTTCATCTTCATACAAGTACTTCTGAAATCCTATAAAGCTCTTTCGTATACCCTTTATATCTCCTAACACATCTTTCGCATCAGATACACTCTTGTATTTGAGTTCCAGTAGCCCTTTGATGCGAGTGTCGTCTAACTCATTGACACCTTTTTCCACATACTGTTCTAAAACAAAATTCAAAAATGCCTGTTTCTCTTTATCATAGCCCTTTAGCCGTAGTTCAGCTTTGGTAGCTCTGGTTAAACGTGGAACTATCTCACTATGGTAAGCGATGTAGGCCAGTACATCATACAGGTCAGAGTTTTGGGCTTTTACCAGTTTTTTGAGTTCGTCCAGCTGTTCCATACTGTAGCCGTTTTCACTCAATTCTTCCAGTAATCTTTTTCGAGTATCTGGCAAAGACCAAATACGTCGTAACTCCTCTTCACTCTCAAAAAACTGAGGCAACTCAGCAAATAACTTACGTATAAATTCATTGGCCGACATCGGCTTGCCATCAGGGGCATAAAATGATGTCTTCACCATAGAGTCAAGGTCTAAGAATTTACTTTTGGAGAGTTTGATGCGTATCATTCCTTTAGGGTCTTTTTTACAAACACAAGGGTCATTCCCGCAAATATTACAAAGTTTAAATTCTTTTTCACATACGCAAGGCATTTCTCCACACTTTTTACATGGTTCTTTAGGCTCAACAGGTTCAGGGTCAAGTAACTCACCATCCCACTCGGGGTCTTTAAAGTGCTCATGAGCATCTACAAAATCATAAATGGTAAAGTAGTCCTTAGAGTCAAACAGCCGTGTTCCACGTCCTACTATCTGCTTAAATTCTACCATGGACTTGATAGCTCTCAAGAGTACGATGTTCCGTATTTCAGGGGCATCTACACCTGTACTTAGTTTTTTAGAGGTGGTGAGTATGGTGGGTATGGTTTTTTCATTGTCTTGGAAGTACTTGAGTTGTTGCTCTCCACGTTTACCGTCATTTGCTGTGACTCTCTGGCAGTAGTTTGGATTTTTACTTTTGGCGTATTGGTTTATGAGGTCGCGTATGGCTGCTGCGTGTATTTGTGTTTCACAAAATACCAGGGTTTTTTCATTTTGATTCATCATGTCCATAAAAAGCTTCACTTTGTAACGCTCTATATCCATGATCTCTATGATTTTATTTTGCTCTTCTTTACTGTACTCTCTACCCTCTTCCACTTCACCTTCTATGACTTCATCATCAGAAGTGTAGACGTACTTGTCTCCTGTTGTGGCTATCTCTTTGACTTTAAAGGGTGTTAAGAACCCATCGTTTATGCCCTCTTTTAAGCTGTACTCATAGACTGGCTTACCGAAGTAGTCATAGGTGTCTACGTTTTCATCACGCTTAGGAGTGGCTGTGAGTCCTAGCTGTACAGCAGGCGAAAAGTACTCAAGTATGGCTCTCCATGAGCTTTCATCATTTGCTCCTCCTCTGTGACACTCATCGATGATGATGAAGTCAAAGAAGTCTTCCGGGTATTCGCCAAAGTAGCCCGTTTCATTGGCTCCGGACATAAAAGTCTGAAAGATGGTAAAAAAGATATTTCCGTTTTTAGGTACTCTGCCTTTTTTACGAATGTCAGCAGGGTCTATGCGTACCAAAGCATCTTCTTCAAAAGCACCAAAGGCGTTAAAGGCTTGGTCTGCAAGTATGTTTCTGTCTGCCAAAAATAGTATGCGTGGGCTACGGCTAAAGTCACCTTTCAAGTTCCATTTGGCATGAAAGAGTTTCCATGCTATCTGAAAGGCTATGGCAGTTTTACCCGTACCTGTAGCAAGGGTAAGCAAGATACGTTTTTTGTCATCGGCTATGGCTTCAAGTGTTTTGGTGATGGCATTGTCTTGGTAGTAACGTGGTTGCCATGAACCACCTTTGTTTTCAAAAGGCACAGCAAAGAGTCTGTCCAGTACCGTATCAACTTTCGGGAAAGTCATTTGCCATAGTACATCAGGGCTTGGGTACTCTGTTATCTCTTCTTCTTTGCCCTCTTCCATGTCTATGGCATAGATGCGTTTTCCATTGGTTGAGTAAGTGTAGCGAATGTTCAAACGTTGGGCATAGTCCTTGGCTTGTCCTACCCCTTCGTTGTAAGCAAGGTCAGACTTCTTGGCTTCTATGACTGCTAGGTTTCTGTTTTTGTAGACTAGAACATAGTCAGCACTTAGCGTAGAAGTACGCTGTCCTGCATACCCTTTGAGTCGCCCTTTGGTAATGGGAAACTCACGACGCACACGAGAACCATCCACCACACCCCAACCTGCTTTAGCTAAGGCAGGGTCTATGAGTTCGGCACGGGTTTCAGATTCGTTCATACTTAATTTTCTATATGTTTAAAAAAATGTTCTATCTCTTGTTCGTATTGTT
>JAGGRU010000325.1 GCA_021159425.1 Sulfurovum sp. | reverse complement strand
TTCAATCTATACCTTCTCCTAAAGCTGAACCATTTAAAAAGTGGCTAGCTAAAGTCGGATATGAAAGAGTACAAGAGATAGAAAATCCAGAGTTAGCTCAAGAAAGAATGAAGAAGACCTATGAGCAAAAAGGTTATCCTAAAGAGTGGATAGACAAAAGAATCAGAGGCATTGCTATTCGTCAGAACCTTACAGATGAGTGGAGAGAAAGAGGCATACATGAACATAGAGACTTTGCCATATTGACCGCAGAGATTTCCAGAGCCACTTTTGGGATGACACCAAGTGAATATAAAAATCATAAAAATTTACCCGAAGAGTCTAAAGCTAATTTACGAGATCATATGGATGATCTGGAACTCATCTTTACTATGCTTGGAGAACGGGTGACCACTGAAATATCAAAAAAAGAAGAACCTGATACTTTTAGTAAAAATAAAAACGTAGCAAAACGAGGTGGATCAGTTGCCGGAAATGCAAGAAAAGAGACCGAAAAAGAGTTAGGTAGAACGGTTGTTTCCAAGAAAAACTATTTGGAAAAAGAAGATAAAACACTGCTATCAGAAATAGAGGATAAGTCATGAAAAAAGAAAACAAACTACAACTATTTGAAGAGCAAAGTGTTAGGACACATTGGGATGAAGAGAACGAGAAGTGGCTTTTTTCTATTGTTGATGTCGTAGCGATATTATCTGAGAGTATAGATCCTCAAGCTTATTGGAGAAAACTAAAACAGAGGCTTAAGACAGAAGGAAATGAAACCGTGACAAATTGTCACGGTTTGAAAATGCTTGCGAAAGATTGGAAGATGAGACTCACAGATGTAGCTGATACAGAATAAGAAATTTATCTCTGACTTTGTTGAGCTAAATAAATTAAGACTAGACTTCTCGTAAAACTAGGAATCGATGGCTTTAGCCTCGCCATATTCGGGACTAAAGTCTCCGACTCCAAGAAATTTTTCAAGAAGTCAACGATACTAAATAAAACACAAAATATGTAAAGGAAAAATTATATTATGATAAATGAAAACTTTATACAATTACCAAGAGGATCTTTCTTCATGGGTACCGATGATGTAGATGCAAGAGATAGAGAAAAACCAAGTCATGAAGTACATATAGATTATGATGTGGCGATGTCTAAGTATTTGGTGACAGTAGAAGACTATATGCTTTTTGCTCAGGCTACGGGTGTAGAAGTACCTGAAGAACGACATGAGCATTTAGGTTTTGATGTACCTGTGAGACGTGTACGTTGGACAGATGCAAAGGCATACTGTACTTGGAAAACACAAAGAGAAGGTATGACGTATAGACTGCCGACAGAAGCTGAGTGGGAGTATGCATGCAGGGCAGGGAGTACAACAAAGTACAGTTTTGCTGATGATGAAAATATGCTGGATGACTATGCCTGGTATGCATCTAACTCAGAAGGAGTAACACATAACGTAGGGTTAAAAAAACCAAATGCCTGGGGAATTTATGATATGCATGGTAATGTTTGGGAATGGTGCCAAGACAGATATGCAAATGATTATACAACAACACCTGTAGATGGTTCCGCTTATGATGTAAAAAGTGAAAAAGGTCGTGTACTGCGTGGTGGTTCTTACAAAGCAGGGGCTGAAAAATGTACAAGTACAAGTCGGATCGATCTTGGTTCTGCCGGAAGAAATTATTTTATAGGATTTCGTGTACTGATAGAGCTTTAATGTAACACTAAAACCTTAATAAGATAGAAACAATCTGAATTAACGTATGGTTAGGAAACATCGGCTATAATCCCTTAATTATTGCAAGAACAGATTGAAGATTATAAGGATATAGGAAATGAAGTATATTTTTTCCATGAAAATGGCAGTATTGGTACTGTTTATTTTTGGAGTAGTAGTTGGTACAGCGACATTTATAGAAAATGATTATGGTACACAGACAGCACAGGCACTCATCTACAAAGCACAATGGTTTGAAGTTTTTTTAGCTTATTTTACAGCCATCCTGGTCTATAACATTATTAAATACAAATCCTACAAATCAAAACCTGCGGTATTCCTTTTTCACTTTTCTTTTTTAGTGATTGTTTTAGGAGCGATCATCACACGATATATTGGATATGAAGGGATTATGCATATCCGTGAAGGTGAATCGACAAACATCATGGTTTCAGACGTGAAAACATTGGAAGTGTATGCACAAAATGGTGACATTAATGCTTCTTTGGATAAAGAGCTATATTTCTCCTCAATGACTAAGAATAATCTGTCTAAGACTCTTACTGTAGGTGACAAAAAAGTAAATGTAGAGTTGATAAAATATCTACCTACATCTGAGCAGGAAGCGGTATCTGACCCGAAAGGTAAAACACTTTTAGAGTTGAAAGTGTCAGCAGGCGATCAAGGAAGCATACACTATTTTGAGAATGGAAAGGTGAAAGATTTTGGCAACTTTTATCTCTCTTATAATGCAAAGAATACAAGAACAGACAAGCCGACATTTGAAATAACCGGTGATGTGAGTGCATTAAAAGTGAAATTTCCCTATAGTTTAAAAACATTGAACATGGAAACGAAAGAGTCCTCTGAACTTCAGGTCGGCGATAACAACATCACACGTAGAATGCTTTATCAGTTTGGTGGCAATGCAGTTGTATTGAAGTCCATCCATGAAAAAGCAAGCCTTAAAACAGTTTCACATGATATTAAAACACAGTCAGGTAAAGCAGAATACGTACAGCTTAAAGTAAATGTTAATGATAAAAGTGAAATTGTGACATTTAACGTAAGAAAAGGGCAGGTAGGTAAATTTAAAAAGATCACACTTGACGGTGTCAATATTAATATGAGAATAGGTGCACAGTTAATTGAGTTGCCATTTTCTATTAAGCTGGATAAATTTAAACTGGAACGTTATCCGGGTTCTATGACACCGGCATCGTATGCAAGTGATGTTGTACTCATCGATAAAGAACAAAATATCAATATGCCTTATGCTATCTATATGAACCATGTACTTGACCATAGAAATTACCGTTTTTTCCAGTCTTCATATGATATGGATGAGAAAGGAACGATCCTTTCGGTCAATCACGATCCAGGAACATGGCCAACATATATAGGATATATTTTGTTAACATTGGGAATGATCTGGAGTCTGTTCATACCTAACGGCAGATTTCAAAAACTTCTTAAGGGAGCACGTAAATTACAGCAGGGTGCAGCGGCTGTAATACTTTTCTCATTGATGGCATTAAATCCTCAAGGTGCAAATGCTGCGACACCTAAACTTGATCCTGAATTGAAACAAGCAGTCAATGCGTATGACCTTGAACATGCCAAGAAGTTTGGAACATTGGCAGTGCAAGATCAACAAGGTCGTATGAAGCCCATAGATACTGTAGCGCATGATATTGTTGCAAAGATCACGGGAAAGTCATCTATGTTCGGACTGGAATCTACTCAAATGCTACTGGGGATGATCATGCAGCCAAATCTCTATCAGAGTGTTCCTATGATCAAAATAGGACACCCGAAGATCGCTGTAAATATCGGATTGCCCAAAGAGGCAAAATTCGCAAGATTCTCTGATTTCTTCTCTGAAAAAGACAACAGTTATAAAATTTATGAAGATATAGTAAAAGCATCAAGAAAAAAACCTCTTGAAAAGACCCAGTACGATAAAAAACTACTTGACATAGACGAACGTGTGAATGTCTCCTATATGGCGTATCAGGGTACTATTCTTCGTATTTTCCCTAAACCCGGTGATGCAAATAATAAATGGTTTGCACCAATGAATGCACTTAAAGATTTCCCTGCAGAAGATAAGGAAAGAGTTAAAATGAGTATTTCTGCATATTTTATTATGGTAGGGCAGGCACTTAAATCAGGTGATTGGGCAAATGCGAACCTGGCACTTAGAGGCTTACACAAGTATCAAAAAACCTATGGTGCTGCAGTACTTCCAAGCCCTAGTCATATTGATATGGAGATCAAATATAATAAGCTTGGTCTTTTTGGCAAGCTTGTTCCTCTTTACCTTGTTTTAGGACTTTTGTTATTGGTCTTTGCCTTTATCAATATTCTTAAGCCGGCATTTTCCATGAAGTGGATCATGCGTGGTGCTTTAGGTATCCTGTTCTTTGGATTTATGGTTCATGTTGTGGGTATGGGTATTCGTTGGTATATCTCAGGGCATGCACCATGGTCAAATGCCTATGAATCCATCGTATTCATCGCAGGTGCAACAGTATTTGCAGGTCTTGTTCTTGCCAGACGTTCACCTTTTGCTTTGGGTGGTGCAGCTATCTTGGCAGGTGTGACTATGGGTGTGGCACATATGAACTTCATCAATCCGGAGATCACTAACCTTGTACCTGTACTGAAATCATACTGGCTTATGATACACGTTGCAACGATTATTTCGGGTAATGGTTTCTTTGGTCTGGGGTCTATTCTCTCTTTGATGGTATTGATATTGTTTATTTTTAGAGGCAGTAAAGGGCATGAAAATATGGATCGTTCCATTAAAGAGCTGACAAATCTCTCTGAAATGTCACTTATTGTAGGTCTGTTCCTTTATACTGTAGGTAACTTCCTCGGTGGTGTATGGGCCAATGAGTCTTGGGGTCGATATTGGGGTTGGGATTCAAAAGAGACATGGGCAGCAGTGACTATTCTCATTTATGCGGCAGTATTGCACCTTAGGTTCATCCCATCATTCAAATCATCATTTGCTTACAATGTAGCATCTACATGGGCATATTCAACAGTACTCATGACATACTTTGGAGTAAACTACTATCTTTCAGGACTTCACTCTTACGCAGCAGGTGATCCTGTGCCTATGCCTATGTGGGTTTATTATGGTGTTGCAGGGTTGTTTGTGTTGACTCTTTTGGCATATAGAAATAGAAAGATGGGGAAATAAGGTATATCACTGTTTAAATTATTTTTCTATTAAAATGTGATCGTCGGGGTGAGGGCACCCCGACCTACGACTTTATGATCCTCTTTATTGCTTCAGAACAAATAGTCAATCCAAAAGCACCGGTTACCGCAACACATGAACCTTTTTCTTTACATCTGTCTTCTTCCGGTGAAAATACTACAGTAAAGTTCCTGTCGAATTTTGCTTTTTTAAGTTCATTGCGTATCTTTCTTGCAAGTGCGTCTCCATGGGTTTTCCATATGGAAGCTACTTCTATTTTGTTGGTATCAAAACGTTTGGCCGAACCTACGGACATGATGAGTTTCTTGTATTCTTTTTTTGCCAGTTCTATTTTTACTTTTGTAGTGTCAGCAGCATCGATGATGATGTCATAAGGGTCAAAATCAAAACTCTCTATCCACAGCATGGTCATTTGTTGATGTATAGCTTGTATACCGGGGTAGAGTTTAACTAAAGTATCTATTTTACTTTCTCCGACAGCTTCAGAACCTATCTGTCTGTTCTTGTTCGTCTCATCATAAGTATCGTAGTCTAAAATAGTAATATCTTTCACTCCGGAACGGTAAAGACAGTCAAGTGCGTAAGATCCTACACCACCTACGCCAAGTATCAGTATCTTCGCCTTTTGGAGTTTATTAAAGTCTTCATCTCCAAAGAGCATACGGCAACGTTCATATCTCAAAGCCAAGATTCCAGTGATTTGATATCATCATGAGAAGTCATATCGAGCTGAACAGGGGATACAGAAACATAGCCGTCATTGATCGCTTCAAAGTCTGTGGTATGCCCTGTGGTCTTCATCCATTCCAGTTTAGGTAACCCTATCCAGTAATATTCCATTCCTCTTGGATTGTAATGTACTTCAGCATGAAAACCATAATGTTTATTACCCAGAC
>JAGGRU010000110.1 GCA_021159425.1 Sulfurovum sp. | reverse complement strand
TACTAGTAAAATGCCGTCCTTTTTCATCTTTGCCCTGATCATCAACATCATCTCTCTGAACCGATACTGAGAATAAAAATTTAGAACCTGCCTTCAAGATCATAGCAACTTTTTCAATAGTCTGATCTATCGCACTTTTATCAAGATGCATCAAAGTTGCTATGCAATAAACCCCATCAAAAGAAGAAGATTCAAAATGAAGTTCATTGGGAATTTTCATCACTTCCAAACTACCTTCCAATTCCGGATGACATCGCTTTGCCTCAGCAATCATCTCTCTCGAACCATCAATAGCAAGAACATCATAACCATTTCGATGCATAAAACCAGCATCCCTACCCGACCCGCAACCGATCTCCAATAAATATGATTTAGCTGGAAATGTATTTAGTAATAGAGAATGGATATTATCTACTTTTGCAGACTCGTATCGTTGTGTTAGGTACTTAGCATTGTTTTCATAGTAGGATAGTGTTTTATGCATCATTACAACCTGGTGATAGTAGTTAAAATATTTTACTGAAAATTTGCTTATTGTCTTCCTTCTGCAAGATCGATGATATAGAAACCTCTAATAATGCTAAACGGTGAAAATTAATAGGGACAGGCTACTTTTATAATCTACCCTTAAAAACCTCAAACTTCCCAATTTCCTTTTCATTCACTGCCCATACTCTAACAGACTCCATATCGAACTCATTTTCTTCTGCTACCCAAACCGCTTGTTCCAAACTTTGTAGATCATCCCAATGAAAATATGCTGTCTTTAATACTTTTCATAAAGGCTTCTCTAATGGCTTATTTGCTCTTCTGGGACGCTTTCGACTCATTGTAAGCCTCTCTATCTCTTCTGGACTATAGTAACTTCTGGCTTTTTCTAAAAGGGCTTTTAACTCATTGAGAAAAACATAACGTGGGTTGAACATAAAAAGTCGTGTACGCCCTACACTTTTACTAACAAGCACTCCACCCAATTCCAATTTTACTAACTGCTTTTGAACAGGGTCTAAACTCGTGCCGTAAAAATCTGCTATCTCTTTAGCATATCCTTCACTATTGGCAAGGATAAACTGTAATACACGTTCACGATTTTTAGAGCCGAAGATCGTTTCTAGCATTATATAATCCTTATATTAAACCTATTATATAGTTTTTGATACCTATATTATAGGTTATAAAACCTATTTTGTCAAGTTTTGATTTACACTGTAAGTTGCTTTATCTCACATATTTTATTACAATACCATACTATTAAATTACAAGGAAATCCATATGGCAGATACACACTTTGAAACACTTGAAAAAATTGTATACGACAATAACTTGGAAGCACTAAAAAAAGAGATCGAGGCAGGAACAGATATTAACCTTCAAAACAAATACGGGTGGACACCGCTTCACATTACCATTCGACGTGACCGGAGAGATATGGTGGCTTACCTTTTAGAAGAAGGTGCAGACATCAATAAAGTGGATGGCGTAGGCTGGACACCACTTATGGAAGCTGTTATGGATGATATGCCAGAGCTTTGTGCTTTATTGGTAGAAAAAGGGGCTGATGTCAGCATCACCAACGAAAGAGGAGCAACAGCAGCAATGCTTGTTCAGAAATTTGGACGTGAATCAATGGTGAAATATTTTAATTGATTCGTATATTCAAAAGAAACATCATCTTGAAAATTGACTTAAAAACTTTTATTTGATACAATCAATTTATCGTGAAAAGGGATTGCAAACAAACGCAAGAGGAGAACTCAACATCCCCCTATCAAGATAATAATAATTTTGCTATAATGCAGTAATATTGAAATAAAGGAGTATTGATATGGCTTTAATCATTAAAGATAAGCAAGTTGTTTATATCGCACCACCAGTTAAGCTAACAAAAGATGAGAAAAAAATACTTGAAAATGCTTCTGTAAATCATAAGCTTATTAAAAAAGCAACTTCAAGAAAATATAAGATCGTTTAACATTGCTTGAATTAAAAAAGTATAATGCTACAAATGCCAACTATCGTTTGGCCATTGACATCTTATCTAATCTCAAACTATCAAATGACTTAGACAACTCAGAAAGAGAAAAACTCTTCATAGAAGATATTTGTAAAAGAGTACAGAAAAATGGTACGGTTATCTATCTACTAAGAGATGCAGATGAAACTTTTGGATTTATTGCACTCTCTGTCAGCTCCATAGACACCTTCCCTTCTCTTCAAGTTGATTATATATTTGTAAGTGAGCCTTACAGAGGTGTAGCATTGAAAAAACTGGATCATAGTAAAACATCAACCTATTTGATTGAATTTGCCATAGAAACAGCAAAAGAGATACAAGAGCAAGTAGGACTAAGATATTTAGTTTTACTACCTGACAACGATAGACTTCAAACCGTTTATAAAGATATGGGTTTCCAAGTTTTACCTAAAAAAGAGTGGATGTTTATTAAATTATAACTCTTCTGTTTATTTTTCCTCTCCTTTCCAAATTTTACCCTATATATTAACTACATAAACGATTTTCCTAGAATAATACTATATAGCACTATACGTGGCTTTCAGAATTTCATAATATGTAAATAGATACGAGGTTACTTTGAGGGATAAATGTAAACCTTACCCCATTATTTTCCCAACAACACAAGTCAACCAAACAATCCCATCACGATCTAATCCATTCCCAGTGATTTCTGAATATTCAAGTTGCAACCCATACTTTTCACAACACCTAACCCACTCAAGCTCAGTCATCAAGTCAAAGTACCAACATCTCTTTAATACCATCCGCTATTTTCTCTGTCTCTACTTCAGTTAATGATGCTATCTTCTCTCCAACTCTTTGTTTTGAAACCGTTCTGAGTTGTTCGATCATAGCATCACTATCCATTTTTAATTTATCTCTCTTTGGTATGCGTATACGAAGTGGCTCTGCATCATCTATGAGATTGGTAGTCAATGCTACAACCGCGATGAGATCCAAAACCTGATTGAGCTTAGTATCTGAGATCACAATTGCAGGACGGACTTTTGCTACTTCTTCAGGCTTTCTCTGAGGATTAAAGTTAACTAGCATTATGTCTCCTCTTTTACAATCCATCATCTATGCTTCCTTCTAAAAATTCATACTCTTCAGATGCATTCTCCTTTATCTTCCTTGCGGCATTTAAAAGTTTTTCTCTTTTTTTATATGCAAAAAATTCTTCAGCTAACTCAACCCCCAAGTAGATACCTAAACGTTTATGTGCTTTTTTGTCTTCTACTATGAAGCTGTCATGCGAGTCAATTCTCAATAAAGAGGGATTACGGACTATATCTCTTGCACCATATATTGCATTCATTGTTACTCCTTTGTCAAACTTATGTCAAATATTATAACAATATGATTGACAAATGTCAAATTTTAATTTTCTCTATTTTTCCATTAACGGAAGTACACCAAAATACCCGGTATAAGCTCTTTTGTCACTCTCTTTGTTGAATTTATCTTTATCACTCTCACCATAGGGATGCTGGACTGTAGCCATGATATAGCCGAAGCCATTAAAATTTTCATAATAATAGACAGAGGTTGTTTCACTTCCGTAGGGAGTAGTGAGCATTCTTGTAAGCTTGTCCTTTTTGATATCGTAAGACCAGATAGCATCATTTTGATGACCCCCGCTACTGTCTTCACCTATGATGAGCGTATTCGCATAGGGCATGTAACTTATGTTGTCAGGGTTTGCAATGTGGTTTAAGTCACAACTGTTATTTTTACTCTGTGAAGGTACACCTTTTATGAGTGCTTGCATACTACCCACGACATAGCGTGAATTTATTTTTGTCTCTTTTTTAAAGTGCAGGCTATAAACAGCCCCGCAATCATTTTGAGGCAGCTTTATATCGTTATTACTACCTGTATCATAGGTAGAATCATCAAGCATCCCTTCATTGATCTCACTTACAGATAGATAAAGTTCGTTTGTGTCACTGTTGTATGTGATCCCCTCTAATTTTCGAAACTCACTTGTTCCACCGAGCATAGCTCCATACCTTCTACTCTCCAATCTTGAAGCGATCACTTCCATATGCGGTTTGACTTTTAGGCACTCATGACCAAAAGTGGTGTTGACCGAGCTAAAGCCTGTAGGACAAATGCTCTGCGTGGGTGAGACACGTTCAAAAATATCTTTAAACTTCACCCCGGAATCTATAGCTTTTTTGATCACTTCATCTGTTGTATATCCCAAATCGATCCACTCGATGAGACCTTTATCATCCACTTGAGTGTATTTGGCAATATAGAGATTTCCCTTTGTGAGATCTTCAGGTGTGGAAGCAATGAACATAAATAAGCCTACATTTGTGCCATCATCACTCATATAGACTGTTTTATTGTCCGGTAATACATAAGCTAACTCATGGGAAAACCTTCCCATTGCATAGTGTTTGCTTACCTGTGTATCTCCATCCTTGTTAAGTATTTTGACTTCAGGGATCCAGCCATAGTTGTAGAGATTGACCTTTGAGAGATCCCCTTTGAAATAGTCAACCATAGGCATGGAAGTATAGACAAGTGAAGCATCAGGTTCATACTCTTCACTGCCTAAATGCGTACCCCACGGTGACACACTTCCGGCACAAGGTATCCAAAGCCCAGCAAGAGAGGAGAAGTCAATGTTTTTAGTATCTGTTGCTCTCAAAGTACCATTTTTATCTTGTGTAAGTTTAGTAAGATACATCGCAGCAGGGACAGACTCAAAGTGCGTTATCATGAAGCTCTGTCCATCTATATGATGCAAAGAGGAAAAATCGTTGGCATCGCTGATAAACAAGCTCTTCCCCTCTATATCTTGAACCTCACCAAAGATACCCCCGCCTATCGCATCTCCACTCCTCGCAATAATATGGTAATCTATTGCAGAGACTTTTGTATCTATAGTCATTTTTTTAGAGCTAACAATCTCTTGTTTGCTGCTATGGCTGTCTGGATACGTAACAGATTCAAAACCAACCTCATTGCCAAAAACAGAAGCACTTAAGCCTACGATCAATAATTTTTTTATCATGTATGTATAGTAACATAGTTGTGTTGCATTTTGGAAATATTTTATGATACAAAGCCCTCGGTCTCTTTTAAGATGAATTTAAAGTAAATTGGGGAAAGGGATATCTTTATAAGTGATTCCAAAATTTTCAATAATGGTTTTGAGTACAAGAGATTTTTGATATACTCTTAATACTGAAATATCGTAATAGTAGGACAGCTAATGAATAGAGTAACGAACGATTCGAAAAAACTGTTAGCACTTAATAAGCCTAAGGGTTATGTGGTCACACGATCTGACGAACTTGGGCGAAAAACAGTTTATGATCTTTTACCCGATTGGGTTTTTGATGACGGATGGATGCCCATCGGACGACTTGACTTAGAATCCAAAGGACTTTTACTGTTCACCACCGACGGTCAAGTCGGCAATGCGTTGACCAAACCCGGGAATTGCATGAAAGTATACGAGATCTGGGTCAGGGGTCATGTAACAGACGAACATATTGCAGAGGCTAAGAGAGGAGTGGAAAGTAAACACGGTCTACTGAAAGCTCTTGTAGTAGAAAAAATAGGCATGGGTGGTGCGAAAACAAAACTCAGGATAGTAATTGACGAGGGAAAGAATCGGCATATCCGCCGGCTTTTTGGGGCTTTGAGGGACCCAAAATTTGGGACGCCCTTAAAGGTCTTAGAATTGAAACGAATCAGCATTGGCAGTTTTAAACTCAACATCGAAAGTGCTAAGTGGCGTTACCTTTCATTGGAAGAAGAGAGAATGCTAATTGGAAATCGTGATTAACATGTACCATCATCGTCTCATAATTTCATACAAGGGCACAA
>JAGGRU010000076.1 GCA_021159425.1 Sulfurovum sp. | reverse complement strand
ATATTCCTTTTTAGTTTAATTTTTAATGCATAAAATTCACATCAGATTAAACTGCTTTCTTTATTGTACTATTACTCTCTTTTAGAGAACTTTTATCTTCATCTTTTTTAACGTATATTTAAATCACTCATAGAGAGTTCATTGACATTTTCTTTTCCCATTACTGCAAGTAAAGACTGTACACCATGTAACAGTTCTCGATGGTAATTTGCTACATATTTTGCTTTTTGATGTACCAAATATTTACTTCGTTTTGCTTCATTCATGGTTGCCAATCCTACCGGACAGTTTCGTCCACCTGCACCGGAACATTCTCTGGCACGTATGCATCCCGCAGAGATCATGAAACCTCTTGCAATATTAATGAAGTCTGCACCATAACAGAGAAGTTCAACGACATCGTCTGGTGTAAGTACTTTTTCTGCAGCAATAATTTTAATTTCATCTCTTAAGCCATACTCTTTTAATACATCATTAACAATAACTAAAGACTCTCTGATCGGTAAACCTATTTTGCTCATCATTTCAAGAGGAGCTGTTGCCGAACCACCATCTCCTCCGTCTATAGTAATAAAGTCAATAATATTTTCACCCTGATCTACTCTCTTTTTGAGTGCTTTAGCATAAAGTTTAAAATCTTCTTTTGTAGAAATAACGATCTTAAAGCCCACAGGTTTACCTGATAGTTCCTGTAGTTTAGCGGTAAAATCAAAGAAAGTTTCCATGTCCCTGGCAAAAGGAAAACGGTTTGGGCTTATGAGATCCTGATGGGCAGGTACTCCCCTGTAATAAGCAATGTCATCACTTACTTTTGCAGCCAACAGTTTCCCTCCTGTCTGCTTTGCGCCCTGGGCTAATTTTACTTCCGTCATGCGACAAAAAGAGAGCACTTTTTTATAACGTTCCTCATCAAACAACCCTTCAGCATCTCTCACACCGTAAAGTCCGCTCCCCATTTGAAATGTAATATCTGCAACACTGTCAGGTACTTCATTAGGAAAGTACTTCATCTCTTTTGTCCAATCAATACGAAAATAAACCATCTTAATATTATCAAATATAAAAGTACCTTTGTCTTTCTGTCTTAGCACCATTCTTCTGTAAACACGCTGTGACACTTCTTTATTGGTAAAAAATCTAATGACTTTATAGACTGACTTTGCAAACCACGTACCTGTTTTTATTTCAAGATACTCTGTACATTTACAATCTTCAACATTCAAAGTAGCCAGAAAATTGGAAGTTAATCCACCTTCTCCTGTATTGATGGAAAATTCACCTTTGTATGCACCTATGCTAAAAGCACGTGTTCCCTCCGGTGAGATAGCCCCGTCACTCATAGCCGAACGCCCTACTATACTTTTACTCACAAATGGGTGTTTTCTGTTTTTCCCAAAGGTTACAGAAAATTCTGCCTGCACTTCATCGATCTCTTTTACAAAGTTGGCATGTTTAAAAAGTATTTTTTGATTCCCGTAAGGTTTTGTCGGGGAAAATGACAAATAAGGGTTTTTATTTGCAGCCACTTTGTTGATCCAGTCCAGCTTTTCAAAAGAGTTATAGAAGGTTTCATCTCCGAAGTATTGCCGCATAGGATTACGCAAGAGGTAAAAAAAGTAACGCAGTCTTCCTATGAGAGGGTAATTAATTAAAAGTTGGTTCTTCCTCTGTATAAAACGGTCGTAAATGGCGATCCCAATGGAAACTAAAATAACAACGATAATAAAGAGCTTGATAATCATACTCCAGTCAGCAGTGAGTATGCTGATGTTTTGAAATATTTGTATATTATTCATATTCGTCATTTTTGAAAAGCAGATGATCCAAACTATATTTACCTGCACCGTAAGAGGCAAAGATCATAAGAAAAATAAAATAATACAGTGGTATTTCAAACCCGTTATTTGCAGAGGAAAAACCATGTTGAAGATGTACAAAAAGAATAGCCCCAAGCATCACACAGGAAAGTAAAACAGATATATAACGTGTAAAAAGTCCTAGCACCAGTAAAACTATTCCTAAGGTTTCGATACTTGAAACCAAATATGCAGCTAAAACAGGAAAAGGGATATGGATTTGTTCAAACCAGACAATGGTGCCTTCCAAATTGTTTATTTTGGCAAGTGCCGGTACTGCAAAACCATAGGCAATGAGCCAACGAGCCATTAGAACAACTATATTTTTAGGATAAGAGAACAATACACGACACTCACCCAAAAAATCTTTTAGAGATAATTCTTTCATAAAAACTCCTTTACACAACAATTACATTTAAAAATTATATACTTTCTCCTGTGTAACCTATATGCACTCAAACGGAAAATATTTTTTTGATGTTATTTTCAGTAAAAAACCCTATAATAGCATTACTGAAATTTAACCACTATGGAGTCAGATAAATGCTAAGATTTGCACCCTCACCTACCGGTGATATGCATATAGGTAACTTACGTGTTGCACTATTGAACTACCTTGTTGCACAACAAAGAAATGAATCATTTATTATACGTATAGAAGATACGGATAAAGAACGTAATATTGAAGGTAAAGATACTGAAATCATGCAAATATTAGAAAAGTTTGCTTTAAAACATGAGAGTGTTTTTCATCAGAGTGAACATATGCATATGCATCAGACCTTGGCTATCCGTCTACTTGAAGAGGGAAAGGCATTTGTATGTACCTGTACTCCGGAACAGTTGGAAGCCGATAGAAAAACAGCAAAAACCAACAGAGTGGATTACCGTTACAGTGGACAGTGTTTTGAAGTAGATAAAACTGAACATGCAAGATTAAAAGAGTCTGGCATTCCTTTTGTTATTCGTCTTAAAAAGCCTGAACATGACATAGTGAACCATGATCTCATTAAGGGTGACATTGTGACTGATCCAAATGAGGTTGACTCTTTTGTTATCTTACGTGCTGACGGTACACCCACTTACAACTTTGCCTGTGCCTGTGATGATATGTTGTCCGGCGTGAATTTCATTATACGCGGTGAAGAGCATTTGAGTGATACGCCTAAACAGAAACATATTAAAATGCAACTTGGCTATGAAGAAGAGACAACCTATGCTCATTTGCCTATTATTTTAAATACAGAGGGTAAGAAAATGAGTGAAAAAGATGATGCAGGTACTGTGAAATGGCTTTTTGAACAAGGGTTTATCCCTGATGCCATAGCTAATTATCTTATAATACTTGCCAACAAAACACCTAGAGAGATCTTTACGATGCCAGAAGCACTCGAGTGGTTCAAACTGGAAAACATCTCAAAGTCTCCAGCAAAATTTGACATAGATAAACTGCGTTTCATCAACAGAGCACATTTAAAAATGATGGATAATAAGCAACTCTCATCTCTCTTTGGCTTTGCAGATGCCGACATAGGTAAACTTGCAAAGGTATACTTAGAAGAAACAAGTACGACAAAAGAACTTGAAGCAAAGATACACCCTATTTTTTCACCTAAAGACTTTAGCGGTGAATGGGGCAAAGAGATGCGTATTATGGAAAAACTGATACAGAAACTCCCTATGCTCAATAGCTTTGACGAATTTCACTCTACAATGATGAAAGCATCTGGTCTTCAAAGCGAGAAGTTCTCAAAACCACTACGTATCTTACTCACAGGCACCGACAAAGGTCCTGAACTGAGTGATATTTACCCACTTATCAAACCTTACCTACTGGAGGTAGCATCATGAGTTCCCTAATTTATTCCATCGTCCAACTTTTACATACGATTATTAATGTTTATATCTGGATCGTTATTATTTCTGCTCTTTTAAGTTTTGTAAGACCAGACCCCAGCAACCCTATTGTACAGACACTCTATAGGTTAACTGAACCTGTTTATGCTTTTATACGACAGAAGATACCTTTTGTAGTTTTTTCAGGAATTGACCTCTCTCCACTTGTGATCATCCTTGGGCTTCAATTTCTTGATACCTTTATGATGCGTGCATTTGTAGGATAATTCATGAAACAAAAACTACTCTTTATAACGCTCTCAATATTTATTCTTTTTGGTACTGTGCTAAGTGCTAAAACATTTAGATACGGACAAGTCAAGAAGATGCCTTTAAGTGTTGAAAAAGACTATTATATCTGGCGTTTTTTATCTCAGAAAAGTACGACTGCATCTCAGGCAAAAGCCATCATTGGTGATGCAAAATACATAAATAAAAAACTTCGTGTGGCATACAAGAAAAAAACGGGTTTAAATGCGAAACAAACAAAAAGAAAACCCGGACCTCAGAGAAAGAAAACTGATTGGAAAGCAAAATCAAATGGCAATAAATCTTTTAACTATGGTATTAAAATGGTTGAAAAGAATCAGTTAGGAAAAGCTGCCCAGCACTTTAATGCTGCATATAGACAATATGTCGACAGATGGGAAAAAGACAAATCACTTTTCTGGCTCTACAAGGTCACAAAAAATAAAAGTTATCTCTCTAAACTGAAAAAAAGTTACCATATCAATATGTACACCCTTCTTGCAGCAGATATGACAAAAAGTCAATACCCAAGAAGTATAGTTACACCCTCTATAAGCAAGGATAGTGTTTACGGCATTAATGAAAAAGATCCTATACACTGGGCGAAGATAAAAGCCAGAATGAATTTACCCTCAACCGATCTTGAAGATCTGGCAGATACCTGTGAATCAAAAGCAACGGTAGGTATGCATACCTACCTGTTGGCCAGAGCATGTAACTACAAAAAATCATATTTCCCTAAGCCTTACAGAAGACTTATGAGAAAATATTCAAAAGAACGTCAAGCTATTATTTATGCCATTGCCAGACAGGAGAGCCGTTTTGTTCCAGCATCCGTTTCCCGTTCTTTTGCATTGGGAATGATGCAGTTCATGCCTTTTCTCATTGATCATGTGGCAAAGCAGAGAGGTGAGCATATAGACTACGATGATATTTTCAATCCAAGAAAAGCCATACAGTATGCTGATCATCATCTTGATTATCTGGATAAATGGCTTTATCACCCTCTTTTTGTTGCGTATGCATATAATGGTGGGATCGGTTTTACAAAAAGACTGATAAAGAATAACAGATACTTTAGGAAAGGTGCCTTTGAACCCTATTTGAGTATGGAAAAAATGACAAATGTTGAGGCAAGAGAGTATGGAAAACGTGTACTTACAAATTATGTTATTTACTTAAATAAGCTGGGGAAACCAACCCGCCTTCTACCTTACATTGATCAATTGACAACACCATCAAAAACAGACCGTTTTAGAAAATAATAACTTTCTAAAACGCTTTTTTAGAAGGCCTGCTTAGTTAAAACAAACTTTGATACTTTGGCAAAATTTAATTCACCTTTCCCATAAAAATCACTTTCAAAAATAAGTTTAAAACTTTTCTTTTTAGTGTGTGGGAAGGTAACTAGATAAAATTTGCTCCACTCTGATTTAAATGAAATATCTTTTAATAGAGGATCATCAAATTTTAACTTTTTTACACTTTTAGGTGATTTATCTTTTTTAGTTTCATCTTTTTTCGCTTTATCTTTTTTGGTTTTACTTTTTATATCTTTATCTTTTTTGCTTTTACTTTTTTTAGTACGTGTATCCCTGAGCAACAGTGTATAATCGTCCTCTTCAAATGAAACTTCATCAAATGTATCATATTCATCCTCTTCTATATAAATACCAACAATAAAGACTTCATCACGTGTATCATTTTTATCTACACTTTGTTCAAACAAATACGTTGCTGTAAGCATTGCTTTTGTAACTTGACTATCATACAGTTGTGTTTTTTCTGTTTTTTGCAGTTGCATATGATAATTTTTTTCTTTCTCATACGTTTGTATGAGTGCTTGCTGTTCTTTTGAAGTACAGGCAACAAAAAAAACCAAAGTAGTAAAAATCGCAAATATCTTATACATCCCTCATCC
>JAGGRU010000231.1 GCA_021159425.1 Sulfurovum sp. | reverse complement strand
ACACACAAAACACTTGCAGGACCTCGCGGTGGTATGATCATGACAAATGATGAAGATGTAGCCAAAAAGATCAATTCAGCTATTTTCCCTGGACTTCAGGGTGGACCACTTGTACATGTCATCGCAGCCAAAGCTGTAGGTTTCAAATATAATCTTTCAGACGAATGGAAAACACATGCAAAACAGGTAAAGGCAAATGCTGCCAAATTGGCTGAAGTACTTGTAGCAAGAGGGTATGATGTAGTTTCCGGTGGTACAGACAATCACCTTGTATTGGTTTCTTTTTTAGACAAAGACTTCTCCGGTAAAGATGCCGATGCAGCATTGGGTGCAGCAGGTATCACCGTAAACAAAAACACAGTTCCTGGTGAAACAAGATCTCCATTTGTGACTTCGGGTGTACGTATTGGTTCACCTGCACTAACTTCCCGTGGTATGAAAGAAAAAGAGTTTGAGATCATCGCAAACAAGATCGCTGATGTTCTTGACTCTGTGAATGACCATGATCTACATGCAAAGATCAAAGATGAGATGAAAGTACTTGCACAAGATTTCATCATTTATGAAAAATCAATCTACTAGGTCGAATTATTAAAGTTTTTGATTTAGAATTTACGACAGATCATTACTACATTAAACGTCCTTCGATCGTCGAACAGATACAGTTCGACAATCGTACCTTTTATGCCAAATTTGAACGCATAAACGAAGCATTAACTCCCCTACTTTTAGACCAACATCTCGATAGACAATTCATCATTGCCATTCCCCTTCTTAAAAATGATCGTACAAACTATTTAGTTCTCGAATACAAAGGTGAAGAACACCAAAGGTTTTACCATCTCGTGAAACATCTTTTTCATACCCTAAAAATAGACAATTATCACATCTATCAAGGTAAAGATGAAGAGAAAGTACAGGTCTTTATAGAGGTAGACAATATTACACTTCAAGAAGCAGACTTACAACTTCAAGCACTTTCTCTTGCACTTAAACAAAAGCTGACTAAAAAATGGAAATGTTTACCCTCTGCTTCTTTACCAGAGGCTTATAATATCGTTACTCTGCCATATAAAGCAATTTAAATTTCATTATCCAAAGATTTCTGATTCAAAACCTTACCTTTATCTCCAAATATGAATAGTAATATCAAGAATTAAATGATCTCTTCTTGTCTTCTAATACAAGAGTTTGCAATAGGTGTACTTATCTGATAATCTGTTTTGAGTGTCTGAGAAGGATTTACCCCGAATAGCTCTGTATAATAATGTGAAAATTGACCCATATGTTTAAAACCCCATTTTAATGCAATTTTTGAGACAGTACCTTGCATAGGATTACTCTCTTTCAGTTCATTGTGAATAAGGTTGAGTTTAAGTTGTCTTATAAAATGTTTTGGCGTAAATCCAAAAAGTGATTTAAAACTTGTTTGCAGTGTTTTTTCACTCACTTCATACTGCTTGGCAAACTTGCCTATACTTACATTTCCATCCATATGATTATAAACCTGATCACGAATGGCAAGTGCAATCTCTTCTCCTCTTGTGAGTGTAGAGGGAATGAGGGTTTGATTTTCTAAGAAAGTTTCTATTTGTTTAACTATAGCTTTTTCAGCCTCTTTATAATTTGGTTCAGAGTTCTTTTCCGTGAATTCTTTCCAAGTTTTATACAGTAATATTGAAAGCTTGTTATCTTTGTCTTTTAGCCTGTGATTCAGTGCTTTGTTAAAGAGTGGCAATAATTTTCCAAGGGAGTTTTTCTGAATACTTATAACAGAAAAATTGAAAGTATCATTACTCATGAGATTAAAAGGTTTAGCGTCATCAAAGAACAGTATATCTCCAGATTGTAGTTTCATTCTGTCAAAACATGCTTTGTCTGCTACTTCCTCAATAGTTGCTATAACTATACTTCCCTTCGCAGTAGAGGTATCATGCATCATGCCTCCCGGTCTTCTAGCGTAAGAGAGTTGCATCGTATCAAGTTGTAAAAATTTATGTTCACCGTTTAAGCCATGTGGCAGCAGTTGATAGGTGCATTTATAACCCCAATTATCTGAAGCACTTTCATCCATTGAATGATAATCATCATAAATTTCTTGTGCAAAGAAACCTTTTTTTAAAGAAAATGCTTGGGATGTATTATTATTTTCATTCATGTTTACATTATAACGCATGTATTTCGTTTTTTAGATAGACAAGAAAATATGTTTTAGCTAAACTATAAAATCTCTAGAAATACGAAGGAAAAGAAATGAATAAACTAGTCACACTCAGTGCCATATTGGCATTAACATTAAGTCTCTCTGCAAAAGAGGCTCCAACCCCAGGATTTAACAACAAAATCCCTGATGCAATCATGACGCCAAATAAAGTAGAAACAAGTATTGGAGACTTAAATTTCGTTGATGGTAGACCCACAGATGCAACAGTGCAAAAAGTCTATGACAATCTTGATACCATGCGTGGTGTAGATGTCTTTCTAAACTTTGTTCCTGCTGGTTCGGTGGAGGCAATGAGAGCTGGTATGGCTAGACTCGGTGTTGATAGTTCAAATAAAGTGATGATAGTTGATACACTACTTGACTCTAATCCTATTTTCTTGACAGGAAATACTGATACCGTGTATGCTGCTGCGATGTTAGACTTAGAAAAAGATGGTGTAACAGTAGTAGAAATTCCTGCTGGTGCAGGACCTGGTACACTTAATGATGCCTTTTTTAGATTTGTAGTCGATATGGGGGCTCCAGGACCAGATAGAAAAAAAGGTGGTACGTATGTTATCTTACCACCTGAGTATGAGGGTGAGTTAAAACCTACTCCTAATACCTTTAAAGACAACACTTCAGTTAAGGCAATGATAGGTGGAGAAGAGAGAGATGTCTGGATAGCACAATCAAGATCTTACAATAACTGGTTGATTCTAAGAGGGTTCTTAGTAGATGGAAAACCTAATGCAGCTGTTAACATGTGGAAAGAGGGACTTAAAATTTATCCACTTTCACAAGCAAAAAATCCACCTAAAATGGAACACTTTAACTTTTCTAAAGAAGTAATGAATACAGTACATGCAAATAACTTTGAGTTCTATAAAGAGATAGACCATATGATTCAAAAAGAGCCTATTGGGTGTCTATCACCTGAGCTTCGTGGTCAAGCAGCGTCTATTGGTATTATCAAAGGTAAAGAGTTTAACCCTGATGAGAGAATGACTAAAATCTTGACAGATTCCATGGCTATTGCCAATGCAACAGCTAGAACTATCGCTTTTGCTCCTAGAGACTCTATGAATGCCTATGTGACAGAAGACAGACAGTGGATTCAAGGTTTTGTGGGTGGAGATTATAGATGGCTCAATGGTGATGGGATGAGTGGACGAAATTTAGATGCAAGAACAATGTATTTTTATCTAGCTACTGTAAATACGCCTGCAATGGTTTTACAAATCCCTGGGATTGGGTCTAATTATGCTTTTGCACTGAAAGATAAAGAGAAAAAATATTTAGATGGTTCTAAAAACTATAAGCTTCATGTCCCTGCAAATGTTCCTGCAAAAGACTTCTGGTCTGTGGTATTGTATGACCCTCAAACGCGTTCAGAACTTCAAACTGACCAACCTTACCCTAGTATCAATAATAAGATTGCTAAGCTTGATTACAATGAAGATGGTTCAGTTGATTTATACTTTGGTCCTACTGCACCAAAAGGACACGAAGCAAATTGGATTCAAACAGAAGCTAGTAAAGGATGGTTTACACTTTTCCGTTTCTACGGACCTCTTAAACCTTGGTTTGATAAGTCGTGGAAACTTGGCGATATTGAAGAGATTAAATAGTTCTACAACAATTTAAAAATAAAAGGAAAAATATGAAAAGAAGAAACTTTATAGTAGGAGCATTGTTACTCTCTGCTATCCCTTATGTGTCATTTGCATCAGAGGCAACTACAACAACAAACGGTGTAGTCGTTACCAATGAGAACTTTATACACGCAGATTCTGCAAGAGCGTATATTAAAGAGATTGGTTTAGCAGGTAAAGTAAATACGATTAGACCTTTAAGAGTATTTGTAAATGCAGACAATCAAGATGTTATTAGAATGAATAGTGATACTTTATATACGAGAATTATTCTTGATGTTAAGGGTGGTGCTACCGTTACGACTAAAGAGTATGATGGTTTTCAAAATATTGAAGTGCTAGACCCTAACCATAGTGAGATTAAAACTTTAATGGGTGCAGGAACAGTTACAATTGACGAAAGTATGCTTACAGAAGGTCATCATGCCTATGTTATTATTAGAACAGGTTTGTTGAGAGAACTTGATGAAAAAGAGATGTTTGCTAAAGCTCATAAAGCTCAAGACAATATTTCTATTACTTACAAATCATCTGAACCTTTTGTTTCTACAGTGAAGTATGACTTTAGCACACTTGATAAAGTGAAATATAAAATTCTTAAAGACTTTGCAGAAAATCCTAAAAAAGATATGGTTAAAAATGGCTTTGGAACAATGGCAGAGAGAGACCCTGAAGCAGCACGAACTGTTATCGCTGTGGGTTGGGGTGCATTGTCTGGGAAAAATGCTGTCTATTCTGCATTTGCTGCCAAGGGTGAGAGACAGTCTGTGACGATACAAAAACCTAACTTGCATTATGACAAAAAAGGATTTTTCTCTTTTACCATTTATAATGCTAACGGATATATTGCTACTATAAATTATGCTATTAACTCTGATGATATGATTGCTAATAAAGATGGTTCAATCACAGTCAATTTCTTAGCATCTGGAGAGCCTGAAAATGGTCTTACGAATGTTGTAAGAACACCAAGAGGTAAAATGTGGACAGGAGTACTTAGATGTTACTATCCAAAAGATAAAAATGAAACATTTGCTTTTGCAGATGCCATTACTGCTAAAATGACTAAAGAGTTTATGAAGTAATGAAGCAATCATTGTCTAAAGTAGCCCTTTGTGTATGGATGGGGCTAAGTCCTCAGTTACTTTTATCAGCAGATACCATCAACGGTAAATCTGCCGAAGAGATAGCCAAAGAACTAGCTAATCCAAATACACCACTTACGAGTGTAAAGTTTGAGTTACAATATACGGCTTTTGAAGGCTCTTTATTCAATGCAGACTCTCAAGATAAATTTATAATCAATCTCCAACCTACCTTGCCTTTTCCCATAGATGAAGAACATACCCTTTGGGTAAG
Organism: Sulfurovum sp.; assembly: GCA_021159425.1. Classification (GTDB taxonomy): domain Bacteria; phylum Campylobacterota; class Campylobacteria; order Campylobacterales; family Sulfurovaceae; genus Sulfurovum. The sequence continues at coordinate 720 of JAGGRU010000231.1, read as the reverse complement.
ACCTGCTGTGCCTTTGGTTTTTAACCAGCCTACTTTTGATCTAAACACACAAGAGTATGATTCTACTTTTGGACTGGCAGATATGGTTTTTGATTTCCAATATGGTAAAGCGGCTAAAGGTGGTTGGTATTCATCTTATGGTGGGAGTATCACTATCCCTACTGCTACAGATGATGCTTTAGGTCTTGATAAATGGACTGCAGGTCCAGGATTTCAGCTAGGATATATGGGTGAAAAATCTATAGTAGGTGGGTTTATCAACCATCAATGGTCATTTGCAGGTTCAGGAGAGAATGATATTTCTTTAACGACTGCTCAGTTCTTTGCAGTGTATCTCCCCGGTGGTGGTTGGAGTATCGCCAGTGGACCTATCTTAACTTATGATCACGAAACAGATCAAGCAACTATCCCTCTGAATCTTGGAGTGGGTAAAACAGTCATTTTTAACGGAAGACCATGGAAGTTTGCGATTGAGGCCAATTACTTTATTGAAAAAGCAGATGACTTTGGGCCTGATTTTATGATTGGAATCAATATTGCTCCTGTTATGAAAAATGAACTTGTTAATTGGTTTAGGTAAACTAGTTTACAAGAGGGGTTCCTTATGAAGTAAAGTTTGAATAACCTACATTTTATTTATAAGACAATGAAAACCTTATAAAATTACGATATTATGTAGCAAACGCACAAAACTAAGTTTTTTTAATATTATGCTTTTTT
>JAGGRU010000132.1 GCA_021159425.1 Sulfurovum sp. | reverse complement strand
CAAATGCCGATACCCCCGTTGTTAAAACAAAAGAGGGGTGCAACCAAAGCTGATCAGAACCATCTTCATAGACATCACCACAGTTAACAACAGAGAAACATACCGTTTAGTAGAGATCCATTTCAAAGATGATTTGTTCGATCAGGTTGAAGTTCTTTCTGCATGTGAATATTGAAAAGATTGAAAAAGATTACAATTTGACATACTTTTAACCATAACTAGTTTTTACTGCTAAAATCAAACTATAAAATTTAAATATTTGACAAAAGTTATCAAATATGATAATATTTAGGAGTTAAAAAGATGTCATGGAGAGTTACTTTTTATAGTGAGAGAGTTGAGAAGGAGATACTTGGATTTCCTACCGGGATATTAGCGGACCTTTTACATATATTAGAGATGATAGAAGATTTGGGACCTAATTTAGGTAAACCTCATACAGCACCGATGGGTGATGGACTTTTTGAAATTAGAGCTAAAGGCAAAGAAGGCATAGGACGTTCTTTTTTTGCTATAGCAGTTAATGATGAAGTTGTTATCTTACATTCTTTTATAAAGAAATCTCAAAAGACACCCAAAAAAGAGCTAGACAAAGCACGAAAAAGACTTAAGGAGCTACAATGAGCAGAACAACACTAAAACAATTCAAAGAGAAAGCATTTCAAAATAGTAAAGTGCAAGAAGAATATGATCTTTTAAAACCAGAGTATGCCATTAAGAAAAAACTCATAGCTATGCGAAAAGATGCAGGGTTGACACAGGAAAAACTAGCAGAAATCATGGGAACTAAAAAGAGTAATATTTCAAGACTGGAGAGTTTTAAAAGCAGTATTTCTCCACGAATTGATACACTAATAAACTATGCTAAAGCAACAGGGCATGAGCTCAAAGTAGATTTTGTGTAAAAACTTCTCCCTCCTACAACTCTACTACCCCTTAATCTACCTACGATCCATAATCTCTGGCACTGCCCTGACTAACAGGAGGAAATGCCCTTGGGTGCACCCTAAAGGCATTCGTTTTACAGCAAATGCCGATACCCCCGTTGTTAAAACAAAAGAGGGGTGCAACCAAAGCTGATCCGAACCATCTTCATAGACATCACCACCGTTAATGACAGAGAAACATAGCGAATACTCGAAATATATTTCAAAGATGATCTGTTCGATCAGGTTGAAGTACTTTTGGTATGTGAATACAGAATAGTTATGCAAAATCTATTTCTCTAAAAACTTTGAACAAGTTTTTTGTTATTAAGTGATAATGAGATATCCTTTAATAAGAGCTTTTTTTATTAAAGTTCAACACAAATGGAGAAGTAAGATGAAAAGAGGATCGATCGACGGTTATGATGAGAGATTGAATGAAAAAAATAGAGTTTAAAAGACGAAATATCATTATGATGATCATGGCGTCAGTAGTGAGTGCTGCACTTTGCTGTACCACACTTCAGGCGAAAGAAAAAGTATGGCACTTTGATGATATACCGACAGGGAAACTTCCAATAGGCTGGAAAGTCGATGCGACCAATCCGGGAGGAGACCTGGCCTCATGGCAGGTTGTCAGGGATAAAAGTGCACCATCTTCTTCCCAAGTACTTGCACTTACGAGCATTAACCATAATAACGCTGCTGCTTTCAACCTTTGCTGGACAGATAGTATCTCTTTTCTTGATGGCGAGATCGAAGTTAAATTTAAAGCGAGCACAGGCTCTGTGGATCAGGGTGGCGGTGTGATATGGCGTGTACTCGATGCAGAGAACTATTATATCGCCCGTTTTAATCCGCTCGAAGATAATTTTCGTCTTTACTCTGTTAAGAACGGCACTCGGAGAGAATTGGCAGGGGCAAGCGTGTCGCTTCCCGCAGGAGAATGGCATACCCTTAAGATCGTGCAAAAAGGTGACCGGTATGCGGGTTACCTTAATGGCAAAAAATATCTTGAAGGCAGGGATGATACGTTTTTAAAGCGTGGTGGTGCCGGGCTTTGGAGCAAAGCGGATGCCGTCACCTCTTTTGATGATTTTTCGGTGAAAACAAAATGAAATTTTTTTTCTATCTGGCAGCAGTATTGGTGTTGATGACGATCACGGGCTGTGGGGAAAAGAAGGAAGATGTATCCGGAAATGTGACAGTGTATGTCTCTGAGGATCAGGTCTTTTCAGAGCCCATACTCAGAGATTTTGAGAAAGAGACAGGCATCAGAGTCAATGCGATCTATGATACTGAAGAGTCTAAAAGTACAGGAGTGATGAACCGTCTTATTGCCGAGAAGAACAATCCTCAGGCAGATGTCTACTGGGCCAATGAACCGATCCGTGCTGAAGTGCTGAAACAAAAGGGTATCTCAGCACCTTTTGTCTCTGAAAATGCAAAACAGATCCCTGCTGTCTTTAAAGATCCTGACGGCTACTGGATCGGCTTTTCCGCCAGGGCCAGAGTATTTATCGTCAATAAGCGTGTCGAAGAAAAACCAAAAGGTATCACCGCGTATACCGATCCTGCCAATAGGGGAAGATCGGTGATCGCCAATCCGCTGTTTGGAACAACAACAGCCCAGATGGCAGCGCTTTATACCGTTTGGGGTGATGAAAAAGCAAAAAACTTTATGCATGCTCTGAAGCAAAACAGCGTGGTGATCTCAACAAGCAATGGGGAGAGTGCAGATTTTGTTGCAGCTGGAGTGTATGATTTCTCTCTGGTTGACAGTGATGATGCCATCAACCGTATGCGTTCCGGAAAACCGGTCATGATGGTCTATCCGGATCAGGAAACCGGGGGTACCGGGTGTTTTATTGTGCCCAATGCAGCCGTACTGATCAAAGGTGCACCGCATCTAAAAGAGGCCGAAATACTAATGGAGTATCTGCTCTCGAAAGAGACGGAGCGCAAGCTTGCTTTCGCGGATTGTGCTCAGATCCCTCTGCATCCGGGTGTTCAAATGCCAGCGGAACTCAAACCCATCTCAGCCATTAAAGTGATGCCGGTGAACTATAGCGATGTCGCCAAAAAGATGATCGAGATACAGCCTTTTTTAAAAGAGTGGATGGGTCTGTAGGTGTCCGAACGACTCTTTTTAACAGTGATCGTCATTTTTTTGATGGCTGTCGGTATGTCGCCGCTGCTTTTTATGCTCTTTGAAAGTATGAGTGTAGACGGGCATTTCAGTTTGAACGCTTACGCGGAGGTTTTACAGACAGATCGGCAATGGACACTCATGCGAAACAGCCTGACGCTCGCTTCTGCGGTGGCCTTGCTAACTACGCTGGTGGGTGTGCCGATTGGTATACTCTTTGGCAAAACAGACCTGCCGTTTCGGCGGTTTTTTACGATCCTTTTTGTGACTCCTCTGCTTGTTCCGCCCTATATTTCTGCAGTCTCATGGTCAAATTTTTTTACACATGCGGGAGGGTTCTCTTTTCAATTTCTCTTTGGGCTTCCCGGTGCCATTTTGGTTCTCTTTACTGTTTTTTTGCCTGTTCCCATGCTACTGACTATCTTCTTTTTACGCAGCATTGATCCCAGTCTTGAAGAGGCAGGACGAGTATTTGCTTCGTGGGGCAAAGTGATGAGAGGCATAACGATACCGCTTATTTTTCCGGCAATTGCCCTCTCTTTTATGCTGGTGTTCATTTTGAGTTTCGGAGAGCTTTCTGTGGCGAATTTTCTACGCTATGATGTTTATGCTATGGAGAGTTTCACACAGTTTTCCGCTTTTTACAATTTTAAGGCCGCCACGGCTGCCGCACTTCCGCTTGTGGTGGCTGCCTTGCTGTTCCTGTGGGTGGAAGAGGTTTTTTTACATAAGAGAAGAGTTGGATCTCATGCTCATTTCGGGCGTGAAGTACAGCTGATCCCTCTTGGGACGTTTCGCGTTTGGCTGTTTCTGAGCGTTGCAATACTGGGATTTACCATAGTGCTTCTGCCTCTTATCACCCTTCTGATCCAGTCTGCCGGCTTGAGTCACTACATAGACGCCTTTGACAGAGCAGGAGACAGTATGCTCAGAACACTTCTTTTTGGTGTTTTTGCCGCTACCTTGCTTACATTTTTTGGTTTTTTCACAGGCTACCTGATCCATAAAAGAACGCTGAAGATCTGGCGTTTGGCCGATGCAGCAACGATCTTTCTTTTTGCACTGCCCGGTACGGTGATCGGAATCGGTCTGATCTCCCTGTGGAACACCCCGTGGACAAACTTTATCTATGCTGGTCCTGCGATCATTATCTTTGGGCTTCTTGCCAAATACACAGCACTTACAAGCAAGATCTCAGCGGTACAACTCTCACAGATATCACCTTCTATGGAAGAAGCTGCACAGGTTTCGGGAGCAGGATGGTTCCGTACGGTTGTCTTTATTGTGATCCCTCTTGCATGGCGAGGTCTGGCAGTGGCCTGGATCATCGGGTATATCTTCTCTCTGCGCGATACGGCAGTGACAATGCTTATCTATCCGGCAGGTCAGGACACACTCCCCATACGCATCCTTACGCTTATGGCCAACGGCTCACCGGAGCTGATTGCCTCGCTTTGTGTGATCATGATACTCATCACGCTTCTACCGGCAGCACTCTTCTGGCTGATCCTGAAAACCATCATAAAGGTCTCCCCATGAAAATCATTAGGCTAAACTCTGTCAGTAAATTTTATAAGCAGAGCAAAGTGCTGGACAACCTTTCGCTTGAGATAGAAGAGAAAGAGCGCATTGTTATTGTCGGACCCTCGGGTTGTGGTAAGACTACGCTGCTTCGGCTCATCGCAGGTTTTACGGCACCTGATACCGGCTCTCTCTTTATAGAAGAAGATCTGGCTGCCCGGGATGGAAAGATCATCAAAGAACCTCAGGAGCGAAATCTCGGTATGGTATTTCAAGACCTCGCTCTCTGGCCGCATCTGAGTGTGGAGGAAAATATCGCTTTTGGATTGAAAGCCAGAGGTGTCGGTAAAGTGGAAAGAAAAGAGCGCATCAAAGCGATACTGACACTTGTAGACCTGATTGGCTATGAAAAGAGAAAACCTTTCCAACTCTCAGGCGGACAGCAACAACGTGTGGCACTAGCAAGAGCACTGGTGCTGGAGCCAAAGATCCTGTTAATGGACGAACCCCTTTCCAGTCTTGATACAGCGTTAAATCTCCGACTGCGCCGTGAGATCATTGGCTTGCAGGAAAAACTTGGATTTACCCTGGTGTATGTAACGCATAATGAAAAAGAAGCTTCAGATATCGCAACACGACTTGTAAAAATGGATCAGGGCTTGACCAAATAAAGAAAATAGAGGGGCACAGGAAGCTAACCCCATCCGAACCATCTTCATAGATATCACCACTGTTATTACCCCAAGGGCATTTTCACCTTCTAAACTTCCTTCATTTTGTTCTTCCAATAATTTATCCACGTTTGTCTTAATTCATTTTTACTCACATGTCTATATTTACTTGGGAGATTTCTTCTTAATCTCATATATGATTTACTGGAAAGATTTTGATTTTTCATTATAGATGCAAAACCACTTGCACCTTGCTGGTGGCAGCCATATACAGTAAAAGCATCGATCTTAAATCCTTCTTTCTTTAAGTTCTTTATATTGTCTTCCAATAGAGCTATAAAGATCTTATCTTGATTTTCAGGTTTCTTCCATTTTGAGTGAGGCATTTTGAGTTTTTTAGTGTAATGCTTTGCCGTTTTTGGCATAATTTGGTATTTTCCATAGGCACCGGAACTTTTATTGACTGTTGTGTATTTCCCGTTTGGTGTTTCAACCTTAACGATCTTTTTTTTGATATTATCAAGCGAAGGCTCCCCACATCCTGACAACCCTATTGACAAAAGACTTCCTATTAATAAAACTAAGTATTTCCTCATTTTAAAATAATTCCTCACCAGCTACGCAGTAAAAGCGTTTTATATTTTTTAGTGTAGCACTTTTTATAAGGAGATGCAAGGGCTTTCTGAAAATATTTTATGGAAAAT
>JAGGRU010000035.1 GCA_021159425.1 Sulfurovum sp. | reverse complement strand
TTCCCTCCCCCATTGGAAGGAGTATCACTACTGCTGCTAGAGCTTCCGCAAGCAATAAGCATAAACATTGCGCCAACAACCAACAAACTTTTTAGAAAACTACTTTTCATAAATTCATTCTCCATATTTTTATTTTGCAGTACTATATCACTAGAGTGTTAATTTACTGTGAATTAAAAAATGTATAAAAAGATGTCTAATGAAGTTTTACGCTAAAATTTTAAACAGATATCTGTAGAGACAATAACCATTTACTTAGGAGAACCTATGTTCAAATATTTTGAAGTTTTGATCAGCATCATAATTACCTCAATTATCGGTATTTTATATCCATCTGCACTTAGTGGGATCATAATACTTTCTTTGCTTGGTATATTATACTTAGCCTGGCAATACAAAACAAAAGGATACCAACCTCAAAGCAAAACCTATAAAGCTCTGGAAAAACTCAAAAAGAAACGCGAAAAAACCAACCATAGCAAACATATACATATTAACGATCAGATAGCCTATATAGAGGAATACTGGGGATATACCAAAGAACAGGAAAAGATCATAGAAAAGTTTGTAGAAAAAAGAGCCTACTCCGAGATCTATAACAAACTCACAGCTTCTCTCTTTCCTCAAGTCATTACACTCATAGATAATTGTAATGCACGTGGGCAAAAGGGGTGCAAAAGAGAGGTTTCCAAACGTATACGTGTCCTTACAGACATTATGAAAACAGAGCTAAAGAAAAAGAAGTCACAAAATTTTGAAAGTTTTGAAACCACATTGGAAGTCTATGATCATCTCATAAAAGAGATAAAATATTAACACCCTTGAACTACTTTTTCTCTCCGACACAAAGTACATAAAAATGCTTATTTTTTTCTGCAGTTGAATACCGTCCAAGATCAAAGTCAAAATACCATGCGTCATTATATCTGTCAGTAGTTGAAGCCCAGTAGATCCCCTCTTGTACATTTTTAAAAGCATGTTTAACCGTTATTTTTCGACGTGAAAGTTCAAGCAAAGAACGTAACTCTTCCTTATTGGGTACTCTCCATGACATATAGCCAAGATAGTCCATTTTCTCACAATACTTTAGGGCATCATCATAGTTCATTTTTGGTGAAGGTTTGGCATCGTAATAGATCTTATGATCTTTTTGATCTAAAACAACTTGCTGGGCATTGTCTCTCACAAAATTCTTATCTATTTTATCAGAATCTCCACGCTCGTAAGCAAAACTGAAATCAGGCCAAAAACCACTGTGAAGAGTGACAAGTGCAAAAGTGAGGACAAAAACTGTTTTTTTCATTACTATATACTCCTTTACGCTTTAGGGATATTATAGCGAAGTTTTGTAGCTTTTTATAGCTTATTTTTGGTCGGTGAACCGACCCTACAACAATTCAAATCTCCGTAGGGTCGGTTCACCGACCATTTGTAATATCATACCTTATTAATACCCATTTTGATCCAAATAGAATAAACCTACAGCAACTAAAACTGCAGCCAGCACAGCAAAGGCGATCTTGACATAAGAATAGGGATGTTCTCCCGATATCTTCCCTGTCTGTGCGTTGATGGCATACCGGTATAGTTTCTTTTTATATTCAAACGTTGCTGTCCATACAGGGAAAAGTACATTTTTATACGTGACATTGTTGTAAGCGGTATCAACATGAGTGATCTGCTGTTGATCCCCGCCTATATCTCTGCGTATAGACCGTTCTATGCTGACACGCATCTTGGCTTTTGCAAATTCAAAACCGTTATCCAGTCCGATCGTATACTCTTCTGCTTCAAACCCACTCAAATAACGTTCATCAAAAGGTTTTAAGGTTGTGGTATCCCAGGGAGCAAGAGAGTCAATGATGACTCTGGAGATGGTATGTGTCGCACCAATAGTCACATCATCAAAAGAGAGCCCTACTCTTCCGCTTACAGGAGTCCATCTAATGCGGGCTTCCTGCACCCGTATATTTCTCTGTCTGCCATTTTGTACCACTGTACGTGTCACCGTGACATAATAAATATCTCCTCTTTGCCCTGAATAATGCGTGGTGGTATTACTGTCATAGGTCCAATAAGGAAGATAGTAGCCTTTGAGTTTTTCATTTCCTCTAAAATATTTGCCTAAAGCAGAAGGTGCGAACCATAAGGAACCGATCCATTTTTTAAAACGCTCTTTTGCTTTTTGCTGAGTAAAAATAAATGGGATAAGAGATTGCGGTGTAATGTCATGTACAAAATCAACAATGGCAGGTGTACCGCAGAAAGGACAAAGTGTAGAGATGGAATAAGGAGAAAGAGTAAAACTGCTTCCGCAAGAAGTACACTTCACATTTTTTTCATGCAACTCTTTTTTGTTTTCGGCAAGCTTTTCCAAAGCAGCATGGTAATCATACTCTTTGATCTCTTCTACACTCTCTTCTATGGGAAAAGTTGAGCCACAAAAATCACATTTGAGTTTGCCAAAGGCAGGTGAGAATTTGGTAGGAGCCCCGCAGTTGGGGCATTTGAAGTTCAGTGCCTGGAATTTCACAGCTTAGGTGGTGCCTCCGGAAAATATTTACTGAGTACAGTAATAGCCCGTTGCCATTGAGACATACCCTCAGTCCAAACCAGTGTATCACCGATGACTGTTCCGTCATTGATGAGAGATTCTATTCTTTTCATATCGTAAGGTCCGTGTGACTTGTCATTGATAGCAATAAAATAATGCTCTTGGGTCAAAGGTATAGGTGGCGGCGTGGAGGTACCGTCTAAAGAGTTTGCCATTTTAGATGCCATAGCAAGCCCTGCTCCCATACCGATCATATCGGCTGCACCACCGCCATTTTCATTGCCCAGTGCATTTCCAGTTTCATACTTAATGTGTTTATCTAAGTCACCAGTAATCTCTCTACTTGTACGTTTATCCATTGCTTTTTCCACTGCTTCGGGAAGAGAAATGTTTTCTACAAAAATATTGGTCAGGGAAAGACCATACTCTTCAAAGAAGGGTGATATTTTTGCTGTGATGAACGTGCCTAAATTCTCATAATTTTTAGCAAGGTCAAGTGCAGCTATCTCCTGGTCTCCCATGACCGTTGCAAATTTTGACACAATAATATTGGTCAACTGCTCTGTAATTTCCTGCGTACTGAAAAGATTGTCTGTACCTACGATCTCTGTCATAAATGTTTGCGGGTCTGTAACACGTATGGCATAGGTTCCGAATGCTCTCAACCTTACCATGCCAAACTCCGGATCTCTCAACATGATCGGGTTTTTCGTACCCCATTTCAAATTGATGAATCTCTTGGTATTGATAAAATAGACTTCCGCCTTAAACGGAGAGTTAAATCCGTGATCCCAGTGCTGAAGCTTTGTCAGAATGGGAAGATTCTTCGTTTCTAATTCGTACGTACCCGGTCCAAGGATATCTGCTATTTCACCCTCATTGACAAAGATTGCCTGTTGTGACTCTCTGACTATAAGTTTTGCGCCGTATTTGATCTCATTTCCGTAGCGTGGGAAACGGTAGACCATGGTATTTTGTGTATCATCCGTCCAGTCAATGACATCAATGAATTCACCGAATAAAAAATCAAAAAGTCCCATTTATGCGTCCTTTTTTGTGATATTTTTTACCGTGTCCACCACCTCTGTTTCTATTGTTTCTGTACCCTGCTCTTCACCTTTTGCTTTAATGGACAAGAGGGCATCTTTGAGCTTCGCTTCAGTCTCCTTCAACTCAATCAGTGCTTTCTCTCTGGCAACCTTACCATCTTCTGCAATTTTGAGTGAATCATTCAGTGTATCGATCAGTGTATTATTTGCTTTTTTGATACTTTCAATGTCGTAAATACCTCTCTCCATCTGTTTTCTCACCTCCTGATTTGCCTCTCTCAGTCCATCTGCATTTTTCTCAAGAAGATCATTGGTAAGGTCACTGGCTTCTTTAATACTTTTAGCTGCATCGTGAGAACGGAATATCGTAATGGTCTGTGCAAGCTGATTTCTCCAAAGCGGTACCGTATTGACCAGAGTAGAAGTGATCTTGTTAATGAGAGACTTATCATTTTCCTGCACCAGTCTGATACTAGGAAGAGACTGCATAGCCACCTGTCTTGAAAGCTTAAGATCATATACTTTTCTCTCAAGATCATCTCTGAAACCTCTCACTTCTTTGAGATCCTGAATAGCCATCATCTCTTTACTCTCTGCTTTTGTCACATACTCAGGGATCACCGTCTCTTCAATCTCTGTGAGTTTCTCTTCTCCTGCTTTGATGTAAAGTTCAAGTCCTCTGAAGTAGTCAAGATTTGCCTCATAGAGTTTGTCCAGAGACACCACATCTTTCATCAGCTGACCTTTATGTTTTTCAAGATCATTGGCAACCATGTCTATCTGGTCTCTTACCTCTTCATAGCCTTGCAAAAACGCTACCAAGGGAGCAGGTGCCCCAAAAAGTTTTTTGTACCAAGGCAAAGATTTATTAGGATTGAGTTCATCAATGTCAAAGCCTCTGATGGAAGCCACGATTTGATTTAACGAATCCCCTGCTGCACCGATGTCTTTGTTCTGTACACCGTCTATCATACGATTGGAGATCTCATCCAGTTTCTCCTGGGCTTCTGTACCAAAATAAATGACGGAATTTCTGTCATTGAAGTCAAGCTTGTTCATGGCTTCTTGCAGTTTGTCATTCTCTTCAGGCAAGACTGCAGGCACCTCAGCCTCATGTTTTTCTATCGTACTTTCAACCATCTCTTTTACTTTTGTTTCCATTCTTTCTCCTTTTTTAATTTTATTTGTTTTTTAGTGTTTTATTTGTTCTTTAAGTGTATCAATGTTTACATCCAGATCAAAAAGATTATTGGCTTTGAGTCTATTTAACTCTTTTCCAAACCTCTTCTCCACATCATCCATCAAGTCAAGCAGTTTTGTTCTTGTCTCTGGAGTAATATGTTCTTCTTCCACGCTATTATAAGAAGAGATCACATCTGTAATGCCATCAAGATACACCACCAGGAACTTTCTTGCTACCCTGATATCTTTAGGGTCATCAATCAAGGCATCCAATATCATATTTGATCTCTTTACAGCAAGATCAACCTTATCACTTAAAACACGATCTTCGATCTTCTTGGCATCTTTAGTGATCGTCTCTATCTTCTCCTGAGTTTCACCCAGCATTTTAAGTACCAGTTCTGAAGAGATATCTCCAAAATCTTTCAATTTGTCTTTTTTAGGATCAAAGCCGTAATAGAGAAAAAATCCGACAAAAGAGACTACAGCCAAAAAGAGTGACTTGAAGAGTTCATAATTACCGGCAACATAAGATGCATAAAAAACAGAGGTCATCAGCATAAAAGCGGCTATCTGTTTGAAAGGTGTTTTAGGTGCTTTGGTCAGCGTAGCCTCGTTATAAATATCTTCCTGTTCAAAACCTTTTCTAGCCACTATAAGAGTAGCATACAGCAGGAGAAAAGCGATCACATTCAGGAGCAACGCTTTTATGTTGAGAGAAAAAAGTGCGAAGATCACCGCAAAGAAAAGCGGAAGTAAGAAAAGATAAAAGAGCCATCCTCTTTTTCGTTTCCATTTGACGAGTTCGGGGTTATAACGTTTTACTGTGGACATAGAACTATCCTTGAAAAAGTTGAGATAAAGGTGCGAAGACCGCTGCACCTACAGAGAAGAGTAAAAATATCAAGCCAAATGTTTTTTGGTAAGCAGACAAAAACGATCCTTTTAAGTATGAATGGCTAGGTTAGGCAGAGGGTTCTATAGAGACCCCTGTTTATATATCATATAAGCATATGATATAACAGAAGGGTTAACAATAAGAAAATAGAAGAGCTATTACCCCAGCAATTAAATACCTATACCTCTACACCAATCTTTCTGATTCTATCTTCATTCACTATCCAAATAAACACAATAGGAATAAACACCAGTGTCATAAATGTCCCCACGATCAATCCGCCAATCGTCACTGCTCCCAATG
>JAGGRU010000128.1 GCA_021159425.1 Sulfurovum sp. | reverse complement strand
TCTTCTATGGCTACCGATGACATGGCACCTAAAACAGAGTTAGAGCTTGACAAGGCAGCAGCTACAGCACCCACAGTCACAAGTCCACGCATGCCTTCCGGCATTTCGTGCAAAATGTAATACATAAAGATAGTGATCTTCTCACCTTCAAATTTCTGTACCACTTCTGTACTGAGTCCTGAGAGTTCCGGGTGTTGATAAAAAAGGTAAAGCAGGAGACCGATCATTAAAAAAAGTATAGCAACCGGAATGGTCATGTAAATACTCAGCATAAGTGAACGCTGTGCTTCTTTGGCAGATTTACAGGTCAAAGCTCTTTGTGTCATGTCTTGATCAAGTCCATAAGCTGCGATGTTCAACAATAACCATCCCCCAAGCAGTGCCCATACAGAAAATCCACCTGACATCGACCAGTCAAGCAGACGAAGTTTATTGTCTGCCTGCAAAGTACTCATAACGGTTGTAAAGTCTGCATCTATTGTGACATAAAGGTAGATCAATACTGCTATTCCTGCACCTATATAAGTAATAGCCTGAATGATATCTGAAAAAATGACTGACTTTACGCCGCCAAAATAGGCATAAGCCAAGGCACCCAACATCAAAATACTGATTGAGATAGCAACATGCAAAGGGGTAATATCTAAAAACAGTATCATTGAAATAGCCAGTGCACCGATGTAAAGTCTTGCCCCGGATGCGAACAAGCGACCGATGAGAAACATTACCCCTGCCTGCTTCTTGGCAGATTCACCGTAACGTTTTTCAAGGAGTTCATAAACGGTTACCGCGTTAATAGCATAAAAACGGGGAATGAGGACTTTAACTACAAAGATCACAGCTAAAAAAGCTGAAAGATAAAATCCTATAAAAGTAAGATCTTTACCGTATGAGTATTCAGGACCTCCAAGAAAAGTAGCAGCAGACTGGGACGTAGCTAGTACTGAAATAGCTACAGCAAACATCGGTACAGTGTTACCGCCTACAAAATAATCACGTGTGCTTTTCACCTTCACTTGAGAAAGAAGTACCGATGTAACAGTTAATACTAAAAAATATGCACCAAATATACCCCAGTCAAGTGTGCTGAATGCAGAGTTCATTATTTCACTTTAGGTGGTGTTTTAAGTTTCAAAGGTTTTACTGCAGAACGAATGTCTGACATAAACTTCTTTCCCGGATCAGATTTTACAGTTCTGTATCCTTTGTCTTTCTCCAGCCATAATGAAGTACTTTCCATCTGTCTGTATTCATGATGCCCTATAAGGTATTCGATACTTGGGTATTTGGCTTTCAGATACTTCACCAAAAGAATATTTGACTTACGTTGGGCAAGAGTAAGGTCGTCTATCTTGTTACCCTTCCCTCCTACATTCTCTACACCGATACTTGAGTAATTCAGTCCAATCACATGACGTGCCATCCAATTTTCAGGCATTAAACGGAAGATAGTCCCGTCACGTGCTACAAGAAACTGTGCAGATACATTAAGTAACGAAGCTTTGGCAATATCTTTTCTGTCTGTGAGCAGTTTTTGAGGCTGTAGACGTTTAAAAGATTTGTTGAAACTCATCTCTGCCGTCCAGTGAAGCACAATGATCTTTGGAGTGATCTTTATATTGTTAACTTTAAGTCCATAGTGCTGTTTGATATATGATTTGGTCATGGCAATGCGCTCTTTCCCAAAGTCGATCGGTTTATCGATTATCTTTATGGTTTGAGGCTCATTGGCAAGCAGTAAGGTAAAAAGTGAAAGTGAAATTAAAAGTGTTTTTGTCATAAAATAAGTCCTGATTTTTATATGGACTTATTTTATCTAATCTTGGCTATGGTTTTCTTTGTTCATCATTAATGTGGCCACTATCACCATAGGAGGAATACTCAATGCTAAAATATATGAAGGAACATGAAGCAATCCATGTCTATTGAGATAGAGAAAGCCTAATACCAAAATAGCATAAGCTCCAAGGCGATAGAAAGAAAAAGCTGCTTTACTGTCTTTGATCGTTTGAGAGAATGTACGTTTGTTCCCTTTGAGTCTTTTTTTCTCTTCTTTAACAGTCTCTGCCAGGTCTTTCTCTTCCTCTTCTTCCACGATCTCTTCAGAATAGAGATCATAAGGATCTTCCAGTTTATCTATAACATCTTTAGAATCATCCATCATAATAACATTATGTTCTACCGCTGTATTGACCATACGACGGTAGCTTATCATTGAAGCTATGATCACCAGCGTAGCAGATATAAAAGCAATTTGAGTATTGTAAAGTGTTTTGATATCAAAAAATATTACAGAGATAAGTATGACAATAATATCTACAATAATAAGTGTTTTGAGAAGTTTAGTATTAATACTTGTCATCCTCATCCTCAGCATCATATTTTTCCTGCTGCTCTTTTTTGTAAGTATATCTTGGGTCTTTTGCAAGCTCATCAAAAACTTTTTTCTGTTTTGCATACGCTTTATAGACATTTAAGATCGCTGCACCTACACCAATGAAGACACCGATCCAGAGTGTCCACCAGGCTCCAGTGAGTTTTTGCAACCCCATACCTATCCCTACTCCAATGAGTACGGCAACTACTATGGAAATACCAAGACTCAAACCATCTGCGGCATCTACGATTTTTTTAAATTTTGGCTCTTCTTTCTTCATATTTTTTCCTCCTAATTCGGGGTGTCCTCACCCCGACCTACTTATGCTTTTATCTCAGCCATCACTTCATAGGCAGCTTTAATACTCTGCTCTATCATCTCATCAGTCGTAGCTGCACAAATGAACCCTGTTTCATATGATGAACATGCAAGATACACACCACGATCCAACATCCCTTTATGGAATTTGGCAAACATTTCTGTATCATTCTCACAGGCATCTGCAAAGTTTTTTACCGGCTTGTCAGAGAAGAAGAAACCGAACATTGAACCTCTTACATCTGTCACCATTGGTACAGAAACTGCTGCAGCTGCTTTTTGGAAACCATCCACCAGCTTTTTGGCTTTCATACCAAACGCTACATACATACCTGGATTTGCTTTTAATTTTCTAAGACTTGTTAATCCTGCTGCCATGGCTACAGGGTTTCCTGAAAGTGTTCCAGCCTGATAAACCGGACCTTCGGGTGAAAGGTGAGCCATGATCTCCGCAGAAGCACCAAAAGCTCCTACAGGCATACCTGCACCTATCACTTTACCAAGTGTTAGCATGTCCGGTTTTACTTTTGAAATTCCCTGAGCACCTGTAAGTGAAGCTCTAAATCCGGACATCACTTCATCAAATATGAGTAAGGCTCCATGTTCATCACAAAGAGCTCTCAAACCTTCCAAGAATGCTTCATCGGCAGGAACAAGCCCCATATTACCGGCAATAGGTTCAATGATCACACAGGCAATATCCCCTTTGGCATCTGTAAAACATTTTTCTACTGATGCTATGTCATTATACGTAGCCAAAAGTGTATGTTTCGTAAGATCAGCAGGAACTCCCGGGCTTGACGGAGTTCCAAAAGTTGCCAAACCTGAACCTGCCTGAACAAGAAGTGAATCAGAGTGACCATGGTAACATCCTGTGAATTTTAAGATGTTATCTCTGCCTGTCACACCACGAGCCAAACGTATCGCTGACATAACCGCTTCTGTCCCGGAACTCACAAAACGTACTTTATCCAGACTGTCAAACATAGAAACGATCTCTTGGGCTAACTCTGTTTCAACTGTTGTCGGTGCACCAAAGCTAAGACCTCTTTTAACGGCTTCGATCACTGATTTTTCAATATCTGCATCGCAGTGACCAAAGATCAGCGGACCCCAAGATTGGACATAATCAATATACCTATTTCCATCAATATCGAAAAGGTATCCACCCTCTCCTTTTTCTATGAATGGTGGTGTTCCTTCTACTCCTGAAAATGCACGTACCGGTGAGTCTACTCCGCCGGGTATTACTTTATATGCTTCCTCAAACGCTGCTATACTTTTATCATATGCCATTATTAATCCTCATTCTGTATAATTGCATGGATTATACAATATAGGTACTAAGGAGAGGATTATCAGAACGTTTAAAGGTATCGTACTCTCTTTACTGTTACACCTTTTGATTTTCTTGCTCTTTTTTGTGGGTTTTCCAAAAATAAAAGTCCCCCCTCCTGCAGGAAAAGAACAAAAAATCTCATTGAACCTTTCCCAGTTTAAGACACCACCTCCTCCTGCACCAAAACCTGTAGTGGTGCCACCTCAACCCAAACCTGTTCCTGTCGTTCCACCTACACCTGAACCTGTAGTAAAAGAACCTGTTAAAGAAGTGATCAAACCTACTCCTGCCATAAAGAAAAAGGTCGTAGAGAACAAGAAAAGTATTTATGTTAAAAAAGAAGAATCTGAAGATAACAATGTTACAAAACCAGAACCTAAAAAAGAGAAGAAGTTAGCCAAGAAAAAAGAAAAGAAGAAGATCCAAAAGAAAAAAGTGACCAAAAAGAAAAAAGTAAGAAAAAAACGAGTCGTTAAAAAAAGGAAACCTCAAAGAAAAAAATCATCTAATCCTCTTGCCAATGCTCTTATGGGTTCAGGAACTTCTATGTATCCTAGCCAAAGCAGACCGGCATCTTCGGGTAGTAATGTTGCAAAAATGATCAACCAGCTTTATGGTAAAGAATTCAATGGTTACAGCTCTACTCAAAAGAAATTCATTAAACATAATCTGGGAAATATTCATCGTATTACACAAAAGACTCTTTGGAGGAACGGTTATCCTGAAACAGCAAGAAGAACAAAACAACAGGGTACCAATGTTGTCTCTTTTTATCTGCATCCAAATGGTGATATTTCAGGACTCAAATTGAAAAGAAAGATTGGATATACCTCTTTAGATCAAAATACTTTGGAAGTGATCCGTATTGCCTATAAAGACTATCCTCTACCTAACCAGAAAACTAAAATTGTTTTTTATGTGGAATATTCAATCTATTAAACCCAACTTTCAACATCCAGTATCTCTATTTTCGAAAAATGTTTCAGATTGTTGGAGATTATTTTTTCTCCATTGGCGATGGCGATACTGGCTATCATCAAATCCATATTATTGTATGATACTGTCAATTATACCTAGTATTTGGTTTATTGTCTTTTGATTTGCTTTTTCAATAAATTTTATATTTCTTGAATTGTAATCTATTGACTTCATTTGCTCTCCCATAATAAAACCTGTGATATTTTCACTTTGAATTTCAATATGAAATGGAAAATCTCTTTTTGTATTTGTTATTGGACATGCAAAAGCAAGTCCAAGATGTTGGTTAAAGATTTTATTACTAATAATTATTGCAGGTCTTCTACCTTTTTGTTCATGACCACTTTGTGGATCAAAACTTAAAGCTACAATATCACCTTGTTCAGGAATATATTTTACCATTCTTCTGATCCAACTTTATTATCAAACTCTTCATAAGTTTTATAATTAGCCGGTAATTGTTTAACTAAATCATTAATGTCATATTTTTCTCGTGATTGTCTTATTGGTTCTAATACAATTTTTTGATTTTCAATTAAAATTTTCATCTTGTCTCCAACGGATAAATGTAGTTCTTTCATGATATCTTTTGGAAATCTTAAACCTTGAGAATTACCCCAACTTGAAATAGTTGCTGTCATGATATATCCTTTATGCTTGTATATCCGAAGTATATCATATATTTTGTTGGCTGTCAATGTATAACTCCATAGTTGAAAAACAAGATAAGAGCGGTCAGTCGCCACCTATTTCTTTAAATACTCAAGGAGATCCTCATTTATTTTCTCTTTAAGAGACACAGGAGTAATCACTCTCATATGCGGTATCCAACGTTTCACTATATCCATCATTTCCAATTCTTGTGTGACCGTAAATGATAAAATCAATGTTCCATCTTCTTTTTCTTCTACGATCTTTTGTGAAGGCAAATATTTTTTTGCTTTGAAGTGACGTGCTCTACTGACATCGACTTCTACAAGAACTTCTATGAGGTGTTCTCTATAGTTGGGTGT
>JAGGRU010000149.1 GCA_021159425.1 Sulfurovum sp. | reverse complement strand
CTACTTCGGTATTGAAAATATCCCAAGTCTTATTTATTGGTTAAAGAGATAAATAATTTTCTTGAGAAAATAGACTTCACAACTTGTAAAATAATACCTTCACCAGATTGGGCACGAAATCCTTTATTCTAAGACTTCTACTTTCTCACCTTCAAGGTGGGAAACAGTTTATAGCATTCTCTATCAATATTACCGCACTAACTAAATACCCAAACTTTTGGGTATTTAGTTAGTGTGGTAATAGCTAGCTATTTACTTCTTTACTATATAATTTCAAATGGGTACCTCCAATACCATTAAGTTAGGCGGTTAGGAGTAGGGACTTTAGTCCCGTCTTATGGGACTGAAGTTCCATCCCCCTTATACAAAATAAACCCTAAGGATACTTTTTTGAAAAAAATCATATTTCTCATCCTCTTATTTTCGACTTCATTTCTTTTAGCCAATGACCCTCTTGATGATTTTATCAATGAGCAGATCAAGATCGAAGCAAAATTACTTGATCAAAATCTCTCCCTTGAGAAGAAAATGGATATTACAAAAAAACAGGAAAGTCAGTATCAAAAATTTTTCCTACTCTACGTTACCAATAGAGAGAAAAACCTGCAAACAAGTGATCCATACCACTATCAAGTAACTAAACTAAAACTTCGTTTGAATAACAATAAGTATAAAGGTAATACCAATGCTGTAAAACGCGATGAAGTTCTGCTACAAGGCTATACTATACGAAGAGGGATCAGAAATGCATTTCATGAGGTACTGAAACAGACAGATAGTGAGTCCCAAGCATTTTTTAAAGATAAAGTAAATGAAACACTCGTGAAATATTTTTCAAAATATACACCGCTGGATAAAAAGAAATATATTTCTCCCGATCAAAACCAATCGAGTCCTATCATAGACTCTTTACTTGAAGCAGTCAAGGCTCAAGGCTACCTGCAGAATGTTGCTAATACCTTTGGTGCGGAAGTAGTCGCGAACAGTTCACATATTTATAATGCGGCCCGTTTTTCAAGCTCAAAACTTTTAACCATGACAAATACGATCAATGAATCCCCTTATGTACAGAAGATCAATGCCTTTCTCTCGTCTGTCTATTTAGATGCCGGTAAGATCATCCTGCTTCTAGCAGTCATTGTTCTGATCTTGATCATTCAATTTATTGTCCGACTCGTTGTCAATCATTTTTTAAAGCTTTACAAACTCAAAGAAGATGATATAGACTATATTCACTCTCATATTACAAGAATATTCAATACTATCACCTCATTGCTCATCATCCATTTGATACTTATAGCCTCTTTAGGTATTGAGAGCAGCAGTATCAATATCAGCAAGATATTTGCTATACTTTATGTTATTCTTATTGCTGTAATGCTGTATCGGATCACCAACACGATCGCGTACTTAAAAATGGAAGCTATTAGACAGAGCAAAGTACTCAAAAATGAAGTGATCAACCTTAGCATTAAAGTCATAAACGGTCTTATTATCCTTGTAGCATTCATCATTATTCTCAAAATAGTCGGGGTTGACCTTACTGCATTACTTTCAGGTCTGGGTATTGTAGGTGCCGCTGTAGCATTTGCAGCGAAAGACAGTATTTCCAATATCTTTGGATCGATCTCCATCCTGATCGGAGATGTCTTTGAACAGGGTGACTGGATCGAAACAAACGATGTTAACGGTACTGTTGTTGAGATCGGTCTTCGAGCTTCAACCATACGTACCTTCGACAATGCTCTCCTCTCTATCCCTAACTCTGAATTGGCAAATGGTGGGGTTAAAAATTGGAGCAGAAGAAGCGTGGGGCGTCGTATAAAAATGAATGTCGGTCTTACCTATCAGTCAGATTTCGATGATATTCGTCAGGCTATAGTTGAGATAAAAAGCATGCTTAAAGAGCATCCCGGTATTGCAAATAAACGTACATCCTATCAAAATGCATACCGTCAGGCAAGACTGGTCTCCAGTGAAGATTTTAAAGGGGTCAAACGTACCACTTTGGTCTATATGGATGCGTTTGCTGATTCAAGTATCAATATTCTAGTCTATTGCTTTACCCGTTCTGTAGATTGGGCTGAATGGCTTGAAGTGAAAGAGGATGTAATGTACAAAATAGCAGATATCCTTGAAAAGAACAACCTTGACTTTGCCTATCCGACCCTGACTCTGCATCAGGCAGAAAAGGCAGATGAGTTAGTACGGTAATAATATAAGGGCATCATAAAAAATAAATTTTATGATGCCCTGCTTTCCCATTAATAAGGAGAAGCAACTACCCTATACGCTACAGTATCACCTTCATAAAAAGGCTGATAATACGAACTACCACATCTTCTGTAAGTAACTCCATTCGCATAAGTTGTAACACATGAACTTGGCATGCTTGCAGCAGTGATCATGCTTCCTATTGCCAAACCTGTACCAAAGGCAAGAAGAGGACGTCCGCCATAGTACCCACGTCTACCATAGTAACGATTGTTACGGTTTACATTTACATTTCTGTTTACGTTTCTGTTCACATTTCTATTAACATTTCTATTGCTGTTTCTGTTAACATTTCTATTGCTGTTTCTATTTACATTTCTATTACGGTTACTGCTACGCCCACGATTTGCACCGCCACCACGTCTGGCACCACCGCCACCTCTTCTTGCACCGCCACCGCCACCTCTTCTTGCACCGCCACCGCCACCTCTTCTGGCTTCCACCTGTGTAAAGAGAGAAACATCCAGTGTTATAGGAATAGCACCAAGACCATCTCCCGACGGAGCAATCGTTTTAACACTCACTGAAGGAGAGAAGAATCCTACCATAGCAGCAACGACTGCAAACTTCACTAAATAACTATTTTTCGTTTTCATTTTTTTATCCTTTCTTAATTTGCAGGGTTAACTGATATTTTTGAAGAACCTTTTGGTGCTACAAAAACAAAATCACTGTCTGAGATCTTTGCATTTTCATTCCAGGTTATTGAGGTATCGATCCTTGATGCAGCATCACCATATGTATCAATGATACTATAGGTTTTTACCAGTGGCTTATCTCCTGTAGCTATCCAGACATGTATCTCTCTTGTTCTATTTTTAAATGCTACATAATCACACTCTACACCAGCTACATCTTTTATACCAAAGTATTTACTTGTTCTGAATTTTACTCTTTTATCCATATCACTATACATGAGTTGAGCAAGTGGTGCTTTGATACCGAACTTTTCGAAGAGAACGTCTAATGTACCATCAATGGTTTTTGGTGTTTTTATTTGACCGTAGTAGTTAAATCCGTGGTCTATCATGGTATAGCTGCCGTCATTAAGATAATTTGATCTATTTTTTACTGTTCCTGTAACATCTACACGCAGTTTACCCGGTCTGTCTACTTTGACCGATACTGTATGTTTATATTTTTCTGTCGTTTTACCCTCTTGTATTTCATCATCTGTGACTACAGCGGTAAAGGCATATTTATCCATAGCACCTACATATTGGTAAGCTTTATTGAGTATATCTCTTGCAGACTGGTCTGCTGCGAAGAGACTTGTACTGCTTAGGAGGAGTGCCACTCCTGCCGTGCAGAGAAGTTTTTTGTGTAAATTCATTATCTGTCCTTTTTTTGAGTTTAATACAATATAGTATATCGAAAAAAAGGGTTATTACAAAAATAAATGGAAAGTTTAGAAAGTTTTTAAAATGAGATGGGCACAAAGACCCATCTTTAGAAATTTAAATGAATTTTTCGGACAATGATTACCAGTTAACTTCAGCAGTCAACATGAATGCATCTTGCTCTTCATCAAGATCCAAAGCACTTCCTTTTTCTCCAAGGTAGTTGGCTATGAATTCTACATATTTGTTGTACTTGTAAGTAAGACCGGCAATCGTTCTCTCTTTATCACCGGCATACTCAACACCATAAGGGGCATCCATTTCAAAATAGTCATATCTACCAATAATGCCTACATGGTTCAATTCATCTGCAAATTCACCTAATCTTAACTCACCATTTATGGAATAACCTGAACCTGCATATTTTGAAGCTGCATCTTCAGTTGCAACATACTGTGCCGCAAGAAGGAATTCCGGTTGATTATAAACAGCATGTAAACCATACCAATTTAAGTCTTCATCTCCATGTTTATTACTGTCTGCATTCCATTGACCCAAAAATGAAACATCTGCATAGGTACTGCTTTTCTTTCTTTTATGTGTACCCTCACCAAAGATATGACCAGTCAATCTCCACTCAGCACTCAAGCCATCTCCACTTTCAATACCATGATACCCCTCACCGTTAAAGAGTCCCAGTTCAGATGAAAAATAATCTGTTTTTGTTTTGAAGTTAACCCCAAGGTCTGCAGAGTTTGTCAAGTGTGCACCATTGCCCGCTTCAACAAAAACTTTAGAGATAGATCTATAGTTCCATCCGCCATGCTCTTCATAATCGATCCAAGGTCTGTGTGCCTGTCCGATCTCGACACCGGTAAAAGGAAGAACTTCATCAAGATAAAGGTATGCATACTTAAGTCTTACATTCCATGTACCCTCTGAATCTTTCCCCGCAATATAGACACCGTCATCATCTTTACCATCACTGATCTGATACGTATCAAGTGTGATTCTAAGGAAATCTTTTGAATCTTCACCTAAGTACGCTTTTACCTGGAAGTAGTTTCTTCTAGTTTCAAATCTGTTGTCTGTTTCACCATTACCATCTTCAGAAGCTACAAAACCAAGGTAGTGTTTCCCGGAGAATTTAAGTAGAGGTGCTTTTGATTTAACCACTGATGCTTTGGCAAACTTCTCTACATGTACTGCAGTCTCTTCATTTGTCACTTCTGGAGTTGCTGCAAGTGTTGCTGTTTTCTTCTTAGTACTGGTTTTCTTTTTAGTAGTAGATTTCTTTTTAGTACTTGTTTTATTAACTTGAGATTTAAGCTGTTTGTTCTCAGTCTCAAGTTTCGCAAGACGTTGATTCATCTGCTTCATCATTGCCTTCAATTCTGCGATATCGCTTGTGCTGTCAGCATTAGCCCCAGTGAGAGCTAGCATTGTAATTGCAACGGTTGAAAGTACAATTTTTGTCATTTTTCTTCCTTGTTTGGTTTTAATGCCGGAAGTATAGAAAAAAAGGGTTACAGAATGGTTACAGTGAATAGTGAAAGGTTCCAACGGCTTACTCGTTTGGATACACATTGAACCTTGCACCTTGTTCATCCAAAAATTCAAGCATTTTTTTCTGTCCGAGTTTTTTTGCATAGTCTTTTGGTGCCATACCTGACCTGTCGGGGATATTGATGTCTCCGCCATTATCAATAAGAAGCTTCATCATATCAAGATCTGAAAAACAGGCTGCCAGCATTACCGGGGTAATACCGCTTTTTCGTTTACTCGTATTAAGATCAAAGCCTCTGTCAAGACAGAGCTGTATCACCTCTTTACGTTTAAACTTTATAGCCATATCGAGTGCAGAGATACCGTCTGAATCTACATCATGTAGGTTAACACCATTCTCCAACATTAATTCAAGCATCTCCATACTGCTATACTTACGTATTGCATAAAAAAACGGAGAAATATCATCATAATCCTCAAGCTCATACTCTTCACCTATCAAAATAGGTTTATGCAGGTCAGCTCCACTCTTTAACAATGATTTCATTTTAGCTACTGAATCGTTTTCTATCGCTTCTGTTACCGGATTCATATTTTTATCCTTTTGTTATCATTCACTAGCCCCTGAACGAACTGGCTAATTTGAACCAAAAGGGTTCATTCCACCCATCATTCCCATAGCTTGAGACTTCTTATTATCTTCTATCATCTTATTTACATCATTCATTACTGAAATAAGCAAAATTTGTAAAGACGATTTATCATCCATCAGTGAATCATCTATATTCAAATCTATTACTTCACCTGCGCCATTTGCAGTCAATTCAACAAGTCCGCCACCTGCTTTTGCGGTAAACTCTATGTTCTTAGCCTGCTCTTGCATCTCTTTGGCTTTTTCCTGCATCTGCCCCATCATTTCGGACATTTTGC
>JAGGRU010000311.1 GCA_021159425.1 Sulfurovum sp. | reverse complement strand
GCCATTACACAGAGAAATGATGCCTTGGGACTATTGGCAAAAGAGAATGGCGGGGCCTATGTGATCGCGAGTACAGGAAAAGAGGATATAGAAGGTCTGGTTGCAGTGATCAAAGGAAAATACAAAAACCAGCAGCAGGGAGATGTGAGAGTGAAGCAGAGAGTAGAGTATTTTTATTATCCGCTTGGACTTGGGCTCTTTTTACTGTTGATCGGTTTGAGTTCATTTCCTAGAAGGAGACAATCATGAATATTTGCAAAAATGTAGGGTCGGTTTACCGACCAAATATCGCAAAGATGGTCGGTAAACCGACCCTACGCGTTGTTTTAGCAATGTTTCTTTTTTCTTTAATCTCTTTAAATGCAGGTTTAACGGATTTTAAAACGATTGATGCTGCGCACAAAGCGTACGAGGCAAAAGAGTATACAAAATCTGCGGCACTCTATAATGGTTTGGAGAAAAAAACAGCAGAAAAAACTTACGATGTAGGGAATGCTTATTATAAGTCTAAAAACTATGATGCTGCGATAGAGTCGTATAAAAAGGCAAAAGGGGTAGACAAAGCGATGCGTTTACATAATATAGGGAATGCCTATTTTCAGAAAAAAGATCTTGATTCTGCCATTAAGAGTTATGAAGAGGCTTTGAAGACCGGAGAAGATGAAGAGACACGTTTTAACCTGGATCTTGCCAAAAAGATGAAAAAGCAGCAGGAAAAACAGAAGAAACAGAAGAAAGAGCAAGAGAAAAAGAAAGATCAGAAAGACCAGAATAAAAAAGATAATAAAGATCAAAAGAAAGACGATCAGCAGAAAAAGGATGATCAAAACAAGAAAGATCAGAAAAATAAAGATAAAAAAGACCAAGAGAAAAAAGATCAGAAAAAAGAGAAAGATCAGAAAAAGAAAGATAAAGACGGTCAAAAGAAAGAGAAGAAAAAAGAAAACGATAAAAAAGAGGGTGACAAAAAGAAGTCAGATTCTCAAAAAGAGAAAAAGCCCAAAGATAAAAAGGGTGATAAAGCTTCAGGTACACCAAAAGAGCAGAAGAAAATGTCTAAAGAGGAGAAAATTAAACAGCAGGAATTGAAAAGATTACTGAAAAAAATGGAACAAAAAGGGACACCTACAATGATGTATCAGATGGGTGATGATAAAAGATCAAAAAAGAGTGATGATGCAAATCCATGGTAATAAAGGTATTTTGAGATTATTCTTTTTGATCTCGATGTTATTCACCTTTTTGTATGCCTCTGAATCTGAAGTTGAAAATTTTTCATATACCCATGAAGTAAGAGCACTTGTTTCAGATACAGAGATCGTTGCGGGGCATGTGATACGGCTTAAGATCAGAGCCATAGGAGATAAAGTAGTATTTCCAAATATTGAGGAGATAAATGCTGTCAAAGTGCTGGAACAGCATGAGAGGATCACCAACAAGTTCCACTATATGAACGGTGTGCTGAAGAAAGAGCGTACCACGCTGATCTTGACCTTTGCACCTCATCATGATATGACCATACCATCTTATGATGTTGAGATAGACGGAAAAATTTATAAAACCAAACCTATAAAAATCAAAGTTATGGCTGTAAATGCTCAAAATACGGAGGACAATAACAAATTCTTTCTGCATCTCAAAATAGATAAAAAATCTGTGATGGTGGGTGAACCGATCATAGCAACCATACATTTGTCTTTGAAACTTGGGTTAAGGCTTTCAGAGAATCCTCAATACACCAAGCCGGTATTTAAAGGATTTTTTTCAAAAGAGATCGCTGATGAGAAGGTTTATACTGAAGGCAATCGTCAAGTGACAGAATTAAAATACCTTTTAACCCCTCAGTCTACAGGGAAGTTCACTGTGGGACCGGCAAGAGCCAAAATAGGTGTTGCTGACAAAAACAAACGAGATATGTTTGGAAGAGTTCTTCGGACTACCTGGATACCGATCGCTTCCAATAGAGTTAAGATTGAAGTCACAAAGAAACCCCAGGAGAGTGACCTTGTCGGATCTTTTACAATAGAGAACACTCTTGATACGAAAAATGTAAAAGCCAATAAACCTGTTAACCTCACTGTAAAGATAGCAGGGGATGGAACACTTGAAGATTTTGAATTTCCTGATTTTGAGATAGATGGTGTAACGGTTTACAATGATGACGCAGCGATCACTACGGATTTGAGTAATAAGAGTATTCACAGTATTTACAGTAAAAGTTTTGCCTTTATTTCAGACCATGATTTTACGATTCCTGCACGACGTATTTCTGTGTATGACATAAAAAGCAAAATGCTGAAGTATTTGGAGCTTCCTTCTTATGATGTTCATGTAGAAGGTTCACAGGCTACTGTTGCACAAAAGCCTAAAGTCAAGATACCTGGAGCGGGAAAGGTGCATAGCAATTTGAAAATCTCTCAAAAGTCGATGCTGGATACTGAAGGAGAAAATGATCTCTCTGAAGTGCAGTCTCCACCATGGTGGATGATAGTATCGGCTTTTGTTTCAGGTTTTCTGCTCATGTATCTGTTTAAGTATTTTCCTTCAATGAAATGGAAGGGAAAAGAGAGCACGATCAAAGAAGATGAAGCACTTAAAATACTTTATTCAACTATCAATGAGTCTAAAGAGGTCGAAGATATGGTACGTAAATTGTATGCGAAGAAAAATGGTGACAAAAGTATTATCATTGATGAAACAATATTGAAAAGGTTAGTGGAAAAATATGGAAATTAATAACTTAATAGGTAAAAATAAAAAAATAAAAAGGAGTGAAGATGCAAAATCACGGTAATGAAAACGTTTGGCATTCAGCGTTCAGCGTTCAGAAAATAGTTGTTCTTGTACTTACACTATTCACTATTCACTATTCACTATTCACTGCAGCAGAGGCCGCCAGTGTAGAGGCAACTCTTTCCAAGACTGAAGTGGTACAAGGCAATATGGTACAACTCAAAATAAAAGCCATAGGAAATAAAGCAGCATTTCCCAACATTCGTGAGATAGGCGGTTCACAGGTTGTAGGAAGACATCAAGGACAAAATAACTCATTTACCTATATCAACGGAGTAATGAAAAGTGAGCGTTCAACATCTTTGGTTTTAACTTTTGCTCCACAACACGATACTATTGTGCCCTCTTACAGTATCAATATAGACGGGACGGTATATAAAACAGACCCTATAGCATTGAAAGTTGTTAAAGCATCAGCACCGAAAATGTCTAAAGATAATAAATTCTCACTTCAAATGCGTTCAGATAAAAAATCTGTAATGGTAGGTGAACCAGTGCTTGTGACAGTCTATTTTTCATTGGAAAATGGTGTACAGCTTTCTGAAAACCCTCAATATAATGCCCCGGTATTTAAAGGTTTTTTAACAAAAGAGGTAGATAAAGAGAAAACCTATAGAGAAGGAAATCGTCAGGTAACAGAGTTAAGATATCTTTTAACGCCTCAAAGAGAGGGTAATTTCACTATTGATCCGGCTACTGCCAAAATAGGTGTCTCGGATACAAGCAGACGAGATATGTTTGGCAGGTTTTTTGGTACAGTTTGGGTACCGATCAGTTCAAACAGTATGACTATTGAAGTAAGATCAACAACTCAAAATACAGATCTGGTCGGTAGTTTCTACATAGAAAACAGTATAGACAAGCAAGAGGTAAAAGCCAATAACCCAGTAAATCTGACTGTGAAAATAGAAGGTGAAGGGTCTCTTGAAGATTTTGAATTTTCTGAGTATGAAATAGATGGAGTGACTATTTACAGTGATGATGCAAAAGTGGATACCAAAATCATAGGTAAAAAACTAAAAAGTACTTACAGTAAAAGTTTTGCATTTATTGCTGCTAATGACTTTACTGTCCCGGCACGAAATATTACGGCATATGATACAGAAACAAATACTGTTAAAACGCTTGAAATACCTTCTTATGAGGTAAAAGTTGAGTCAAATAAGGTGGCTCTTTCAACGCCTACAGATAAAACAGAAAAAAGTGCTGTAGTTCAGACAAATATCAAGCAAGACGAATCTTTATTGCCTGATGCTACAGAGAAGGAAGTCAAGGTTAAAAGCGTAGAGTGGTGGATGCTTATTCTTGCATTTATATCAGGGTTGATCCTTATGTATGTACTGAAATATGTATCCCTGTCTAAATTTAAAAGAAACAAAAGCCCATACAAAGAGTCAGAAGCGTTAAAAATACTCTATGCACACATAAATGAGTCTAAAGAGATCGAAGAGATGGTACGTAAGCTGTATGCGAAGAAAAATGGGGACAAAAGTGTTATCATAGATAAAAAACTTTTAAAAGAACTTGTGGAGAAAATTAAAAATTAATAAGTAAAAATTAAAAATTTTGGTATGCTTACTCTTATGAAGTTATTATAGGGGAAAGTATACATGATCTATTATGTTTATTCAGAAGATAATCAAGAATTTATTGAAAAAAATAAATTATTGGAAGTATGGACTTCTGAAATCAACTATCTTACTTTTTCTCACATAGATGAATTAGATGTAGATAAAGCTTCCCACCTGCTTGTTACCGGATGTCTTGAAGAGATAAAAGTACTGATAGAAATTGCTCATAAAAATGACATTGGTCTGGGGATCATTCCTACACCTGAACAAAAAGAGTTAAAACGTACTTTTGAGTTACCGAAAAAAATAGAAGATGCCATTGTACTGGCACTCACACCCAGTGAAAAAAAACTGGATGTACTTTGCTGTAATGATACGATTGTTTTACAGGAAGTTGTCATTGGAGATGCTCCACCGCTTGATCATTTCGATACGGTACTTAAAGGTAAGACTTTTTTTGCCAAAATAAAAATTTTTTGGTTGACCATACGAAAAGTCAAAGACCTTAAACATACAAAAATGAAGATCACTTTAGCAAATGATAATGTCATAAACCTTTCAGCCGTCGGTATTGTTGGTGTAGAATACAGTAATGCAACATTTGCTGCAAAACTTGTCTCTTCCCAACTTTCTGCCAATGATGGAAAACTGTCTATCGTGATACTGTCACCAAGCTCCATGTTGCAGTATGTAAGCTATCTTTTTACGGCTATGTTCTCTCTTGGAGATAAAAGTTTACCTGCTTCCGTTGGATATATAAGCAGTAAAGAGATGACCATAGAACCAAAAAACAGTTTGACAGTACGTATAGACTCTTCCACTATCAAGCATACCCCTGCTGTTTTGAAAGTGAAAGAGGAAGTGTTGGGACTGAGTGTAGGTGAGCAGTTTTGGGAAAAACAAAATAAAATACAAAGTACAAAAGACAGCATAAAAATAGACCACCTTCCCTCTGATGATGAAAATGCAGAGTATTTAAGTAAGGCCATTCCTCTTTTTTCACATGCAAGTCAGGAACAATACACTTCACTTTTTAGCTCTCTTAGAGAAGAGAGTAAATTAAGTACATCTTTTATGATACTTTTGATCTTATCTACGATGATCGCTACATTTGGACTTTTTATTAATTCAAGTTCAGTTGTTATCGGAGCCATGCTTTTAGCACCCCTTATGCAACCTATAGTGAGTCTCAGTATGGGTGTACTCAGGCAAGACAGTGACTTGGAATTCAATGCTGCGAAAACCATTTTTTGGGGTGTGTTAGCGGTTCTTTTAACGGCTGCAGTTATATCACTTTTTACACCTATCGAGAGATTGACAACAGAGATGGCAGGTCGACTTTCTCCAACCATACTTGATCTCTTTGTCGCGATTGCTTCCGGAGCGGCAGCCGCCTATGCCAAGAGTAATGAAAAGATCATAGGTTCTCTTGCAGGTGTGGCTATTGCCGTGGCTTTGGTTCCTCCTTTGGCCGTAGCAGGTATAGGATTGGGATGGGGGAATTGGCATATGTTCTCTATGTCATTTTTGCTTTTTGTGACAAACCTTGTAGGTATCGTACTTTCCGCAGCATTTACCTTTGTGCTTTTAGGCTTTTCCCCTTTGGCTATTGCAAGAAAAGGGATAATGATTTGGATGAGCATTGTATTTGCTGTAGCCATACCGCTCTACAGCTCCTTTGATACAATGAAAGAAGATATACAAATACAGA
>JAGGRU010000008.1 GCA_021159425.1 Sulfurovum sp. | reverse complement strand
GAACACTTTCTATGGCTCATGCCGGACCAAACACAGGTGGAAGCCAGTTCTTCATTACTTTTGTACCAACACCTCACCTTGATGGTGTTCACACAGTATTTGGTGCAATTGAAGAAGATGATACTGAGAGCTTTATGGTTCTTGATAATATTGAAGGTAATGATGATATTAATTCTATTGAAGTTGTTGCTTCTAAATAGGTTTCTTTTCGTCCCTCGTTCCCATCGTCCCCGATGGGAATGCATATGAAAATTTGATTGCAAATATAAAGCCTTCTCTTTTTCTAGTGTTATTTAATAGGAGAGTTTGATGTTTGGATATTATAGAGTTGCTGCGGCGGTAAATAAAACTACTGTAGCAAACCCACGTAAAAATGCGGAAGAGATTCTAAAGCTTATAAAAGAAGCACATTCAAAAGAGGTTTCTGTCATTGTATTTCCAGAGCTTTGTCTTACAGGATACACTGCCAGTGACCTTTTGCTTAATCAAACTCTTATCGCAGCACAAAACGAATCTCTTCAATATATATTAAAAAATATAGAAAGTATCAATACGATTGCTATTGTCGGTATAGCAGTGCTTGATGCTGATAGGCTCTATAATTGTGCTGTAGTGCTGCAGAGTGGAAAGATACTGGGGATCGTGCCTAAAAGCTACCTTCCGAATAAAAAAGAGTTCTATGAGAAACGTCAGTTTGTAAGTGGTAGAGACATTGTACGAACATCTACTGAACTGCTGGGAGAAGAAGTGCCTTTTGGGGTTGATCTGCTTTTTACAGATAAGGCAGATATGACTTTTGGTATTGAGATCTGTGAAGACCTTTGGGCTGTGACACCTCCCAGTAACCATATGGCAAGCAATGGTGCCAACCTGCTCTTCAACCTGAGTGCCAGCAATGAACTCATAGGAAAACATGAGTATCGTGAAGAGTTGGTACGAACACAGAGTGCCAGATGTATGGCTGCGTATGTGTATTCTTCTGCAGGTGTAGGTGAATCTACTACTGATACAGTCTTTGGCGGACATGCGATCATTTCTGAATATGGCTCTACCCTGGTTCAAAATGAACGCTTTAATCTGGAAAGCTCTCTTATTACTGCGGATGTTGATTTGGAACGTCTTAGATGGCTCCGTCTCAACGAATCAAGTTACGGTGATGGACGACGTAAAAAGACACGTATCATCAAAGTAGGAAACTTACCGAATATCAGCAGACTCGAACGGAACATCAACCCTATGCCCTTTGTTCCTTCACGTTATGCAGATAAAAAACACAGATGTGATGAGATAGTCCAGATACAAGCCCACGGACTCATCAAGCGTATGAGCCATGCACACATCCAAAAAGCAATCATAGGCATCTCCGGAGGGCTTGACTCTACTCTTGCCCTACTCTCTACACACAGAGCCTTTGAGATCATGCATTGGGATGTAAAAAACATTATTGCTGTTACAATGCCGGGATTTGGAACAACTACCCGTACAAAGAGCAATGCAGTAAAACTTTGTGAAGCCTTGGGTGTTACGCTTAAAACCGTAGATATTACAGATATTTCTCTCAAAGAATTTGAAGCCATTGAGCATGATAGAGATGAGCATAGTGTTACTTATGAAAATGTTCAGGCAAGAGCTAGAACTTCCATTTTAATGAATATGGCGAACAAAGAAGGCGGACTTGTCATCGGCACAGGTGATCTAAGTGAAATAGCACTTGGTTGGAGTACCTACAATGGTGACCATATGAGTATGTATGCTTTAAACTCAGGTATACCAAAAACACTCATCAAATATGTCATTGAATATTTTAAGATCAATAGAGACTTGGCAGACATCATTGATGATATTTTAGACACACCGATCAGTCCTGAGCTCCTTCCACATAAAGAAGATGAGATCGTTCAGGAGACAGAAGAAATCATTGGTCCCTATGAGCTGCATGACTTCTTTTTGTACCACTTCATCAAGTACGGGGCAAAGCCAAGTAAAATACGATTCCTTGCGGGTATAGCGTTTGATACTAAATACGATGAAGAAACAATAACAAAGTGGTTAAAGCTGTTTTTGAGGCGTTTCTTCACTCAACAGTTCAAACGTTCCTGTATGCCTGACGGACCAAAAGTCGGTACTATTTCTTTGAGTCCGAGAGCAGATTGGAAAATGCCTTCTGATGCAGATGTTGAGGTTTGGTTGGAGGAGTTCAATACATGAAAAATAGTAAAGCCATAAAACACTTTATCTCTATTATGCTGCAAGGACTGTTCTGGCTTCTTCCTATTGTTGCTATTATGATCATCATCTCTTGGCTTTATGGCAAAATTGACTTACTTGTAGAAAAGGCATTTAGGATCATTGGTTTTACTCCGGAGAGTCATGTTTTTTTATGGGAAACGCTTGCCATATTTACTTTCTTAATGATACTTTATCTACTGGGTTGGCTTGTAAAAACAAGACTTGCGAATGTATTTGAATACATATTTTGTAAAATTCCTGGATATAACACTATTAAAGGTCTTGTAGGAATTTTCAATTCTTCCAAAAAAGGGCAAAATCAAGTACTGGTCGTAGCCATAAAAGGTTTTGCTAAAGAAGGATACAACATAGGTTTGATGTATTCACAAAAAGAGAGTATCATTAAAGATCATTATACTGTTACGCTCTCCATGTCCCCCATACCAAATGGTGGTTTTATGTTTGAAGTACATAAAGATAAGATACTGGTCATAGAAAATGCAAGTTTTGATGATAACTTACAGTATTTACTCTCTATGGGAGTGAAAAGCTTTTCAGACATAATAGATACAGAACCAAAAAATCTGGATGAACTTGTTAAGCTTAGTGATTGGCTGGAAATAAATAAAGGATTAAAGAATGACTAAAAAAGAAGACCGCATAGCCCTATTTATAGACTGTGATAACATATCATACAGAGCGATAGAAGGCATTATTAATGAACTGAGTAAGTATGGAGTTGTCAACATAAGACAAGCCTATGGGAACTGGACCAAAGACAATTTAAAGAACTGGGAAGATAAACTCTTGGAGTTTGCCATTAAACCCATCCAGCAATTTGACTACTCCCGTAACAAAAATGCCACAGACATACTCATGACCATTGAGGCCATTGACCTCTTGCATACGAAAGACATAGATGCCTTTGCCTTTGCGACCTCTGACTCTGACTTTACTCCTGTGGTGATGCGTGTGCAGGCTGAAGGTATTAAAGTCTTTGGTTTTGGTGAAAAGAAGACACCTAAACCTTTTATGGCTGCCTGTTCACAATTTATCTTTACTGAAAAACTGATGAGAACGGCCAATAAAGACACGGATGAAGGAAATATTCGTGAAGCACCTGTACGTAAAAGTGTCAAAGAGATGAGACAAGATACTTGGCTGGTCAATGTACTTAGAAATGCTGTAGATCATACAATGGATGAATATGGCTGGGCAAATTTGGCAGATATCGGTACTTACATCAACAACTCTACTTCATTTTCACCGGTCAACTACGGATATAAGAAGTTAAGCAACCTTATTAAAGAGATAGATCTTTTTGATATGGCTTTTGATGATGTAAGTAAACAGATGAGTATACGTGATAAGAGGATGGGAAATTAAATACCTTCATTCGTCTCTGTTTTCTTTTTTTTCTTCTTCTCTTTTGGCTCAGGCTCTATAAATTCAGTTTTAATGAGCCCTGCTTCATGCAGGAACTGTGAAGGTTTATAATCTATCTTTTTCACTCTGTCATATTTTGCCAATGAGAGGTAGAGTTTATCCATGGCACGTGTAACAGCCACATAAAAGAGCCTGCGCTCTTCTTCTATGCTGCTCATCATCTTTCTGTTTGGGAACCTTCCGTCTACAAGGTCAACAACAAAAACTTCCGGAAATTCCAAGCCTTTACTTGCATGAACCGTAAGCAGGTTAACCCCCTCACCTTCACTCAGTTCTCCTCCACCCAGTACCATAGCATTGACAAAACGTCTTAATTCTTTATAGGGTTTTGAAAGGTCTAAAAGCAGTCTGGCTTTTCTCTCTATGCGTTCTTTTGCCTGCTTCTTCTTCTCTTCATCCAATTCTCCGGATTTTAAACGTCCTCTTTGTGTTGAAAGCATATCAATGATGCCCTTGTATAGATCAGAAGAAATAATGGTTCTAAGTATATGTGCAGGATTTTGCTCACCTTTGACAGCAGTCATCACCACATGAAAGTCTTTAAAGAACTTCACACCATCTTGTATGATCTTCGGATGTTTCAAAAGAGGATGAGCATAAATATCCTGGTGCAGGTTCAAATGTTTAAACCTTGCAGCAGAACCTATTTCATGGTCATCATCAAAGAGTCCCAGCTGTACATTTTTATTGGGGTTGAGTTTTGGAAGGTCATGTACCTGTGGATAGAGTACCCCTTGCATGAAAGATCCATTTCCAAAATGCAGGAAACACTGAAAAAACTCTTTAGAGAGTGCAGAGCCTACACCCGAAGCATATTCAAACACATGAATGAATGCCATCATATCTTTTGGATTTACCATCAAAGAGAGCATATCAAGCAGGAATTTGATCTCTTTTGCATCAAAAAAGCTTGTACCGCCTTTTCTTTTACAAGGGATCCCTACTTCACGTAAACAGGCTTCTATACCGTCAGCAGAAGAGTTATTTCTAAAAATGACGGCTATCTGATCATTGGGGACATGGGTATGCTTAATACTGTCTGCAATGGACTTATACTGTTCAAAAAGATCATTATACATAAGAAGTTTAGGAGGATGTGTCTTACCATGACGACCCACTTCCAGTTTTTTAGGGTAAATACGCTCATTTATTTCTATGACTCTGTTCGCTAAAGAAAGTATGGGTGCTGTTGAACGGTAATTAATTTTAAGTGTGAAAATCTGTGCGTCCGGGTAACGTTTTGAGTAGGTGGCTATATTCTCAATATTTGCGCCGTTAAAAGCATAAATACTCTGATCGTAGTCACCCACACAAAAGAGGGAACGTGGTTTAAGTGCATCTATTAACGCACCTTGCAGTGTATTTGTATCTTGATATTCATCTACAAGTACTTCCTGAAAAGGTATGCTATGGTCTTCCAAATGGCTTTTAATACGCAATAAAAGGTCGTTAAAAGAGGCAAAGCCATACTCTATTTTTTCACGTTCAAACTCTTCAGCAATGTCCAGATATGCATCCATGATCACTTCATGGTCCGGATATTTCTCCAAAAACCATACATCAAAAGTCTCTAAAGAGGCATTTTGATACAAAGAGTACATCTCATAGAGGTAGGTTGCCGAAAATGGGGCAAGAGGAAGGTTCATACGTTCAAAGTTTCTTTTTTCGTAAATACTTCTAAAAAGTGTTTTTAACTCTGAGGGCTGTTTGAGAGCAAGATTTGGATGTAGCTCTTTCAGCCAACGGTAAGATACTGCATGAAAAGTACCAGCCTCTATCTTTGATACTACTCTCTTGGGGAAGTAGCGTTCAAGACGGGCTATCATCTCTCCTGCTGCTTTGTTCGTGAAAGTGAGAAGTAAGATGCTTGAAGGCTCTACACCGCTTTGTAAAAGATGGGCAATCCGTCCTACAATTGTAGAAGTTTTACCTGTCCCTGCAGAAGCGATGATGAGATTGTGACCTAATGGTGCGGTAGCAGCACTTAGCTGATCTTCGTTGAGCGAGCTGAGTGGCAACTATTTGTGACCGATGATATAATAAGTATTTTTTTTATCCACTTTTCTAAGTTCAAGTTTGTACTTGTCTGCCCAGTGCTTAACCAATTCTGTAAAGGCTGAAAGATTATCGGCATTGATGTCTTGATGACATTTTATTTTCAAATGATCTTCAGAGTTAGACATAGCAATAAAGCCTTTTTCTACAGCCAATGCATCATTAAATGAAGGAATATGTTGTGAAAATTTATCAAACCCATCCGTATTTGAAATAATGTTATTGATCTGTTTAAGCGTTTGTTCGCTTTTTGCGTAACCAAGCTGTGTTAAAAGTGCTTCCGGTGTTAAATCAAGGTGCATAATGATCCTAATATATTAATATTGAATTTAAGAAATTGATTGTAACAAATTTATGATTAGTAATTACCACACGATGTAAATAAAGGGAATATATAAGG
>JAGGRU010000062.1 GCA_021159425.1 Sulfurovum sp. | reverse complement strand
ATAAGTATATCTCTCAAATCTCTGTAAAATCTAACATTTTGTTTTCTCTTTATTCTATTGCTTAGGCATGACCTTCGCAATCATTGGACTTTTAGAGTAAAAACATTTCTCATACATTTCTGTAGTCATATACTGTTTTAAAACTTTTCTTGATAAATACTTATATGTCATTATATCGTGCAACTCTGTGAAATCTAATATAGGCACTTCTAAAAACAATGAAAGCAAGGTTTTTATTTTTCATACTTCTATGCTAAAATACACATAATTTAAAATATAAAGAAAATCATGCGACTAAAATCCATCTTTACCAACAGCTTCGGTATCTTATTTTCACGTGTTACAGGTTTGGGGCGTGATGTACTTATGGCATCTGCACTTGGAGCTTCCATCTGGTCCGATATGTTCTTTGTTGCTTTTAAACTCCCTAACCTCTTCCGTCGTATTTTTGCAGAGGGTGCATTTACACAGGCTTTTATGCCCTCTTTCATTGCATCAAAACACAAAGGGGTCTTTGCCACAGCGATCTTTTTACGATTTTTACTCTTTTTGATGGCATTCTCACTGATCATCACCTTCTTTCCCGAACCCATTACCAAATTACTTGCCTGGGGGTGGTCCTCAGAGCAGATAGGACAGACAGCACCACTGACAGCTATAAATTTCTGGTATCTTGACCTTATTTTCATTGTGACCTTTTTTGCCACCCTGCTCCAATATAAAGAGCATTTTGCCACCACAGCTATGGCGACGGCACTGCTTAACATTTCTATGATCGCAGCACTTTGGCTCTATATGAAAGAAGATCCTCAAACAGTTGCGTATGCATTGAGTTTTGCCGTACTCATTGGTGGTTTACTTCAAGTGCTTGTTCATATTATTGCACTCAAGAAGTTCAACCTGCATAAGATCCTGATAGGTGGGTGGAAATACAGGAAAACCAAGGATGTGGAAGAGGAGAAAAAACATTTTAACTCTCTCTTTTTACCGGGGATATTGGGAAACTCAACGCCTCAGATCTCTGCTTTTATAGATACGCTCTTGGCAACCTTTCTCATGACAGGTTCAGTTTCTTTCCTTTTTTATGCCAATCGTATTTTTCAACTTCCGCTTGCACTGATTGCTATAGCTACGGCAACAGTACTTTTTCCTGCTGTTTCAAAAGCACTTAAAAATGGAAATGAAACTGAAGCATATAAAAATTTGAATCAGGCTTTTTGGCTACTTTCATTCTTGCTGGGTGCTTCTATGATAGGCGGGATCTTACTGGCTGAACCTATTGTATGGCTGCTTTTTGAGAGAGGAAAATTCACAGAGATCCAAACACTTGAAACTGTATCTGTACTTCAAATGTACATGGTGGGACTACTGCCGTTTGGACTGGCAAAGCTCTTTTCACTTTTTCTTTATGCTTCTCACAGACATAGAACCGCAGCCAAGATCGCTGTCTATTCACTCATTACCTCTGTGAGTGCATCATTGATCTTAATGCATCCCATGGGAGCATCAGGACTTGCACTTGCAGGAAGTCTGGGTGGTTGGGTGCTGTTTGTATTTACTGTAAAAGAAGTGGGGACAGATAGGTTTTTGACTATTGTCAAGACTAAATATACACTTTATTTTATGATTGTTATGCCTGTCTTTATTGTTATTGTTTATTTTGTGAATCTTTGGCTGCTTACACTTATACGGTAATTTTCGTAGGGTCGGTTCACTGACCATTTTCTTAATAATTTGAATATTTCATTGGTCGGTCAACCGACCCTACCTACATAAATTTCTAATTTCTAATTTCTAATTTCTAATTCTTAGTGTATAATTACATCACTATAATTCAAGGCAAAAAAATGCACATCTACGACAGCGTACAAAAAACAAAACTCCCTTTTGAACCCATTAAAG
The DNA here is from genome assembly GCA_021159425.1 of Sulfurovum sp. Taxonomy (GTDB): domain Bacteria; phylum Campylobacterota; class Campylobacteria; order Campylobacterales; family Sulfurovaceae; genus Sulfurovum. The sequence goes on along the minus strand of JAGGRU010000062.1, from coordinate 4,240 downwards.
AAGGTGAAGCAAGCATCTATGTTTGCGGTCCTACAGTATATGATGATGCACACCTTGGGCATGCTCGCTCATCTCTTGCCTTTGACCTGCTCTCTCGCACACTTAAAGCTTTGAACTATAAAGTCACTATGGGAAAAAACTTTACCGACATTGATGACAAGATCATTAAAAAGGTAGAAGAGACGGGCAAATCTATGCAGGAGATCACAGAGTTTTACATAGATCGATACCTTGAAGAGATGGCAGCACTTGGAGTACAAAGGGCAGATATAGAACCAAAAGCTACGGAATCCCTACAGGCTATAGAGAGTATGATCCAGAAGTTGATCGATAAAGATGTGGCTTATGTGATCTCTACGGGAGATGTCTATTTTGATACTTCTAAAGATGCCCATTATGGAGAGATCTCCCATCAGGTAGGTGAAGATGATGACAATCAAAGCCGTATAGAGCATACCACAGAAAAAAGAAACCCTAAAGACTTTGCACTCTGGAAAGCATGTAAAGGATCTGATGACATCTGTTTTGATACAGCTTTCTCTTCAGGTCGTCCCGGTTGGCACATAGAGTGTTCAGCAATGATAGAGAAACATTTTACAGGTTCAGATGAGTACAGCATAGACATTCACGGTGGAGGAGCAGACCTGCTCTTCCCTCACCATGAGAATGAAGCAGCTCAAAGTCGCTGTGCCACAGGACATGAACTGGCAAAATACTGGATGCATAACGGTTTTGTACAGATAGATGGTGAGAAAATGAGTAAATCTTTGGGAAACAGTTTTTTCCTTAAAGATGCACTCAAAGTGTATGATGGAGAAGTGCTACGCTACTACCTGAATTCTGTACATTACAGAAATGATTTCAATTTCTCAGAAGAAGAGTTACAAACATCCAAAAAAAGACTCGACAAACTCTACAGACTTAAAAAACGTGTAAGTCCGGGAAAAGGCTCAGCAGTCAATAAAGAGTTTAAAAAAGCACTGCTTAATGCCATGGGTGATGACTTGAACATTTCAACTGCACTCGCAGTAATAGATGAAATGATCGGAAACACCAATGATAGCTTTGATAAAGAACCTAAAAGCAAAGCCCTTAAAAAAGAGACTTTGGCAAATATTGAGTTCATAGATACACTTTTAGGTTTTGGTGGACAGGAACCTTTTACTTATTTTCAAATAGGTATTTCAGAAGATGAAAAAGAGAAAATAGAAACACTCATAGCAGAACGTTCTGAGGCTAAAAAAGAGAAAGATTTTGAGCGTTCAGATGCAATCCGTGATGAACTCTTAGCTATGGGAATTTCTATTATGGATATGGCAGACGGGACGGTTTGGGAAAAGGCATAAATGGTCGGTAAACCGACCCTACGCGTAAGTCTTAAATATTAATCACGCAAAGCGTGTCCTGTCGTGGCGAACGCCCTTGAAAGCATAGCGATTCGAGAGTCACGACGCTTTTTTGCTTCGTTTTTTCTAAAAAAACGCCGTGAACGAAGTGAGGAAGTGCCCTTGGGGTAGAAGAGAGAAACAACGCCACAGTTAGGACACAAAGGAAATACAAAAAAACACATCCAAATTAATGGTCGGTAAACCGACCCTACGTGATGTAGAAATATATTCCTCTCTCCATTAATTCTAATTCGATATAATATCACCCATTATTGTATCGGAGACAACATTGTCATTATTTTCCTACCAAAACCTCAAAAAAATACTTTTTAAATTTGAACCAGAAACCGCACATACCCTTGCCGGCTTAGGTTTAAGAACCGCTTCACATTTCCCTGTCATTTTACGCACAATGAAAGATCAGAATTTTGTGACCGAAGCGATCATCAGCCAGGAGATCTTTGGACGTACCTTTCAAAACCCTGTAGGGCTTGGTGCAGGTTTTGACAAAGACGGTCAGTACATTTCTGCTATGCCGACACTTGGATTTGGATTTACAGAAATTGGAACTGTCACACCTAAGCCTCAAGAGGGAAATGCAAAACCTAGACTGTTCAGACTCATAGAAGACTCTTCCATCCAAAATGCTATGGGGTTCAACAACAAAGGTAAAGACTTTATGTTGCAACAACTCAAAAAACTCTACTTTTTTGACTATCCTCTTGGCATTAACATTGGAAAAAACAAACTGACTTCAGAAGAAGATGCACTGAAAGACTACGAAACACTTTTCAGAGCATTTAAAGACTACGGTGACTACATCGTTATTAACATCTCTTCTCCAAACACACCTGGCTTAAGAGACTTGCAGAATGAAGAGTTCATATCTGCTATTTTTGCATTGGCTAAAGAGATCACTTCTCAGCCTGTATTACTGAAGATCGCTCCGGATATGACAGCTGAAGATGCCATAACACTCTGTAAAACAGCTGTAAATGCAGGAGCAGCAGGGATCATTGCCACCAATACAACGATAGATTATTCGCTTACAGAACATGCAAAAGATTTTGGTGGTATTTCAGGGGCTTTGCTTACAGAGAAGTCTTACCAACTCTTCAGAGCCATTGGAAAAGAACTTTACGGGAAAACACTGCTTATTTCTGTAGGGGGGATAGACTCTGCTGAGGAAGCGTACAAACGTATAAAAGCAGGAGCATCACTTGTACAGGTTTATTCAATGCTGATCTACAAAGGTCCGGCACTTATTAAAGAGATCAATGAAGGACTCATCAAACTTTTACAGGAAGATGGATATAAACATATAAGCGAAGCTATCGGAGCAGATTGGAAATAGTCGCGTAGGGTCGGTTTACCGACCTTCAAGGATCACAATAGATACAATGGTCGGTGAACCGACCCTACGGAGAAAATAATATATGAATTTAAAACAAATAATTAGCAAATCAATTTTCGGATTGATTGTATTATCAGGAGCACTCATGGCAAACTCATTACCAAAACATTTTACAAAAACACTGGATAACGGTTTAGAGATCGTTGTGATCCCTATGGACAATGATTCAGGTGTGATCACTACAGATATTTACTATAAGGTCGGAAGTAGAAACGAAGTCATGGGTAAAAGCGGTATGGCACATATGCTTGAGCACTTGAGTTTCAAATCGACAGAGAAACTCAAAGAGGGTGAGTTTGACACGATCGTTAAAAGTCGTGGCGGAGTGAATAATGCGGCTACCGGTTTTGACCATACACATTATTACATCAAAACAGCCAGTAAAAATATGGCTATGACCTTTGATCTTTTTGCAGAGTTGATGCACAACCTGAAATTGACAGATGAAGAGTTTCAGAAAGAGCGTGATGTGGTAGCAGAAGAGAGACGTTTAAGAACAGACAACAATCCTATGGGTTACATGTATTTCAGACTTTTTAACACACACTTTACATACCACCCTTACCACTGGCTGCCTATTGGATTCATGGAAGATATATTGAACTGGAAGATCGAAGATATTAGAGATTTTTACAAACGCTACTATCAACCTAACAATGCCACACTTATTGTAGCAGGTGACATTAAACCGGAAGATGTTTTTACTGAGGCAGAGAAACATTTTGGAAAGATCAAAAATGAACATAAAATTCCAAAGGTCATAGCAGTTGAACCAAAAGTAGATGGAGCTAAAAGAGCTGTACTTCATAAAGAGAGTAATAAAGTCGATACTTTGGCTATTACCTATTCTATTCCAAACTTTGAACATGAAGACCAGATAGCACTTTCTGCAATTAGCCAAATTTTGAGTTCCGGGAAATCTTCGCGTTTTGAGAAAAAGCTTGTACAGGAAAAACAACTGGTCAATCAGATCTACGGTTACAATATGGAGTTAAAAGACCCGGGTGTGTTTCTCATCATGGCACTTTGTGCACCGGGTGTAGAACCTGAAGCTGTAGAGAAAGAGATACTTTCAGAGTTGGAAAAACTTAAAAATGGTGACGTAACCCAGGCTGAACTTGACAAAGTCAAGATCAATACAAAAGCAGAGTTCATCTACTCTTTGGAGAGTTCAGCTTCGGTAGCAGGACTCTATGGAGACTACTATGTGAAGGGAAATATAAAACCTTTACTTGAATATGAAGAGAAATTGGATAAAATTACACTCAACGATATTAGCGAAGTCGCTAAAAAGTATTTTGACCACTCACTTTCAACTACAGTGATACTCAAAAAACAAGCAGAAAAATCTGAAATAGAACAAGCAGGACAAAAATAATGAATAACTACATTACAGGTGCAACAACCGCAATAATTACGCCATTTAAAAACGGTAGTT
>JAGGRU010000185.1 GCA_021159425.1 Sulfurovum sp. | reverse complement strand
ATTTCTCCCTTTTTACGTCGGTATTTAAGCATAATCTTCACTTATACATTATCAATTAATCTTAACAACTATATTTTTATTATAAAATTTAACTCAATTTCAATAGAGGATTATAAATGAAAGTATTGTCTGAAGAACAAATCATAGAGATAGAAAACAGAGAAAAATATATAGAAGAGAAAGCCGAGCTGCTTAAAGAGTATAAAAGTTATGCTGAAAACCTTGAATATGCTGATGATGAATTTGAAGAAGATATGATTATGCAGAAAAGAGAAAAGCTGGCAGTGCAGATAAAAGCTTTGGGAGCAAAGATACGTGAAATTAAGGCTTTGGAGTCTGAAGCGTAAGAGATGAAGATCACAAACATACGGACCACTGTTCTGAAAGCACCTCTTAAAAACCCTTTTATTACCTCTCTGCGTCGTGTAGATGCACTTGAAGACCTTGTGGTCATCATTGAGTGTGATGATGGTTCTATGGGGTATGGTGAAGGTGCTCCCACTCCGGTCATAACCGGTGAGACCCTTGGTTCTATGATCGCTACGATAGAGTATATAAAACCGCATCTTATAGGCTTGGAGATAGAAGATTTTGAAACTATTTTAAGATCTGTGCATAGTCTCATTATCAAAAATACTACAGCCAAATCAGCTTTGGAAATAGCTCTTTATGACCTGAAAGCAAAATCAATCAAGCAACCACTTTACAAAATGCTTGGCGGTACCAAGACTCACTTTAAAACCGATATTACCATCAGTATGGGTGAAATTGACAAAATGATATCTGACTCACTAAATGCTGTAAGTTTGGGATATGATACACTCAAAATAAAAATAGGTGATAACCCACAAAAAGATATAGAACGCATTATTGCTATAGATAACGCATTAGATGACAGTATTACATTAAGACTCGATGCGAACCAGGGGTGGACGGCGCAGGAGAGTGTAGAACTTCTTCATGCACTGGAGAAGAAAGATATCATTGCAGAGTTTATAGAACAGCCTGTAGCAGCCGATGACATAGAAGGGTTAAAATACATCAAAGAGAGGGTTCAAACTCCCCTGCTTGCAGATGAATCCATATTTTCTTTGAAAGATGCGAAAAGACTTTTGGAAATGCAAGCCATAGACTATGTCAACATAAAACTGGCAAAAACAGCAGGTATTACACAAGCGTTGAGCCTTGCTGATCTCTCTGCAGAATTTGGCGTTAAATGTATGATAGGGTGTATGCTGGAAGGACCCATTTCTGTTGCTGCCGGTGTACATGTGGCTTCTGCAAAAGCAGATATTATTACCATGATTGATCTGGATGCGGTGAGTCTTTTGGCTTCACATCCTGTTCAAACAAATATCATATTTAATGAAAGTGAAATAATCCTTTCTGAAGATTCAGGTTTGGGTGTTTCATATACACCAACCATTAACTAAAATACAATACTATAATCAAATAATTTCACACCATAAAGAATTCAATATGTATAAAAAAATAGCCTTAGCCACACTTCTTCTTTTCAGTTTTTCTTCCCTTCATGCAGACTATACCCTTAAAGCAAGTAAACGCTTAAAAAGTAAAATAGACCGTATGCCAAAAGGTAAAGTCGCCGATATGAAAAAGATCCCTCAGGATCCTTCCTATTATGCTAAACAGATCAAACCTTTTTCCAAAGCAAAACAAAAAAAGCTGGATAAAGAGTTTAATAAAAAATATTTCAAACCTTGGATCTTACGTAAACTGGACATTCCCAAAAAAGATTTTGGCTGGGAAACACGTTTTGTTACCAAAGGTAAGATATATAAGGAAAATGGAAAAGTAATCCCTTCATACGTATATAAAAAGTGGATTCGTAATGCACAAATGCATAAAAAAGACAGCAGAGGCTACAGAGCCATCACTACACGTCGCACCTCTGTGAAAGCACTTCCAACTTCGACAGCATTTTACAGAGATCCCAAACGTGTAGGTGAAGGTTTTCCTTTTGACTATAACCAAAATTCTGCTTTGCACATTAATGTGCCACTTTACATCTCTCATTATTCAAAAGACAAAAGATGGGCCTACGTCAGGGCTTCATACTCTTTCGGGTGGGTGAAGATCGCAGACCTTACTGTTGTGAACAAAGATTTTATCAAGAAGTTCAAAACAGGTAAATATGCCATGACCATTAAAGACAATTTACGACTTTATAATGACAAGAACAAACCTACCACTATTGTAAAACTCGGTGCACTGTTTCCCATAAGCAAAGACAATACACATTACTTAACTGCAAAGCAAAATTCACTGGGGCAAGGTCGAATCCACAAAGTGCATGTACAAACACCAAATGTCATTGCTAAAAAACCGCTTCCCTTCACAGCAAAAAATGTGGCAATGCTTGCAAAAGAGTTTTATGGAGAACCCTATGGTTGGGGTGGATCTTATGAATGTCGTGACTGTTCTGCAACAACAAGAGATTTTCTGGGTCCGTTTGGTATATTCCTTCGACGTAATTCCAGTAAACAGGCGAAAGACGGCACAAGTACGACTTACATTAAAGGTTTAGCAAAAAATGCTAAAAAGAAGAAGATCATTCAAAAAGCTGAACCATTCCGTTCTCTTCTGCATGTCCCTGGTCACATAGTACTCTATCTTGGTCAATACAAAGGTGAACCTGTCATCATGCATACTTATTGGGGTATTCGTAAGAATAATGGCTCAAAACTGGTTACAGGACGAACCATTATTACTACTACTGAACCGGGTAAAGAGCGTAAAGATATACGTGAAGGCTCTAAACTTATCAATACACTTAAAACCATTGTCAACTTTTGATATTGCTTTGGGTAAAATACCGTTATGAAAGAAAAAATAAAAATATTTACAACAACGATCATAGGTGGAGACTTCAAAGGCAAGAAGATAGAGATACCGGATATTGCAACAACAAGATCTTCAAAGTCCATACTCAAAGAGTCATTTTTCAATACGATCCAGTTTGAGATCATCGATAAAAACTTTGTAGAAGTATTTGCCGGGAGTGGTTCAGTAGGACTTGAAGCTTTAAGTCGTGGTGCGGCAGAGTGTTATTTCATGGAATATAACAAAACAGCATTCCGCAGTTTGGAAACAAACATTAAAAATACTGATCCAAGCCGATGCCATACTTTATATGGTGACAGTTTTGAAAAATTTGCTACGGTGTATGAAATGGTAAAAAGAACCGGTAGGAAAACATACTTCTACTTTGACCCGCCCTTCTCTACCCGTGATGGCATGGATGACATTTATGATAAAACCATAGCACTTATAGAAAGCATAGAAGCGGATGTGTGTGAAATGGTTGTGGTTGAGCACATGACAAATTTGGATATGCCGAAAATTGTTGGTAATTTACACTTTACAAAACGTAAAAAGTTTGGTCGCAGTACAATGAGTTATTATAAACCTAAGACAATTTAGGTTTATCTGGGACTCACAGGACAGTCTGCCTGTGTCACATCAAAACGAAACAGTTCAGCTTTACTTTTTGCTCCAATGTAAATATACGAAATATTTATTTGCGCATCTATAAATCTTTTTGAAGATTGACATATACCCGTAGTCACTGCTTTTTGCATACGTGTTCTGTCTTCTTTCTTCACAGCTTCATCACTCTTCGCACCTGTATTGATCTCAAAAGTATAGGTGATCGTAGTGTCTTTACCTTCTACTTTTGTAAGTACGGTATATTTATCCACTGTTTGGGGTAATGTTTTTGATATCTCTTCACTTGAGAGTTTTACGATCTCTCTCTTTTGTTTCTGCATCTCTGCTACAGGAAGATCTTGTTGTTTAATACCTTCTGCAAAGCTAGTTTGACTCAAAGTTATGATGATACTTAATGCTAATAGTGATTTCTTCACTGTTTCTCCATTATTGGTTATATTTTACTGATATTATACATACATAAAATAATTTATACTTTGACCAAGGTCAGTTCTGATAGAATCCCTATTAATTAAGCATGAGGAAGACAGATGAACATATGGCAATACAAAGAGGAAAAAGAGACACATCTCTTAGTTAAATTATACAGGGAAGACCACGGTGAAGGGGAATTATTGGGGGATCTGGATGAAGAGAGTATTAGAAAACTGATCCTGGAGATAAAACCAGACATTAATATAGATCAGGCATTTGGAACTTTATCTTACTTTGGTCTACTCCCTATTTTAGTAGTTAAATAAACTATAGATCAGCTATGCTACTTCATGCCATAATCATCGGTGAAAAAGCCAAAGAACCTTTGCATTATGTTAATTCTGTTCATGCGGTTCAAGGCAAAGGCTTAGAAGGTGACCGTTATTTCCATAAACAAGGTACTTTCAACAAACCCCAACTTTCACAAGGTGTAAGAGAGATAAGTATACTTCCATATGAAGCACTTGAAGCGTGTAATGCTCGACTCAATACCTCTCTAAATTTTCTTGACCTGCGTAGAAACCTTATCATTAAAGATTTTGATGCTTCTCTTTTGGAAAACAAAGTGTTTACCATCGGTACAGCTCAGTTTCGTATCGTACGTACCTGCCCTCCCTGCCGTTACCTCTCCAGACTTTTAAATGAAGACATGATGACAGGACTCAAGTATATTGGTGGGCATAGAGCCATTATTGTAAAAAGTGGTTTTATCACTGTTGGAGATAAAATTATTCATTAGTTGCACGTAAACTCCACACCTTCTGTTTTATCACCGTTTAAAACCTCGTCTTTACAGTTTGTAAAGTAAGGTGCATAGTAAGCATGATGAATAGGAAAACCAAGGTGACCTACCATCGCAGTTGCACGATACTCAGCATCATCCGAGGTCAAACCGGTCAAGGTTCATTACCTTATTCCATGCTGCTACAAAGTCGTACAGGAATTTTTCCTGGGAGTCCTCACTTCCATAGACTTCCGCCAAGGCCCGGAGTTGGGAGTTTGAGCCGAAGATAAGGTCGACACGGGTACCGGTCCACTTGAGTTCGCCCATTGCACGATCACGACCTTCGAATACCTCTTCGTCTTCTGAAGTTGCCTTCCACGTCGTGCTCATATTGAGAAGATTTACGAAGAAATCATTTGTAAGTATCTCCGGACACTGTGTGAATACCCCATGCTGGGACTTCCCAAAATTGGCATTCAAGACGCGCATACCCCCAATGAGAACTGTCATCTCAGGAGCAGTTAGCGTCAGCAGTTGCGCACGATCAACCAGCAGTTCCTCTGCCGATACAGCGTACTTGGTTTTGAGGTAGTTACGGAAGCCGTCTGCAACCGGTTCAAGTACTGAAAATGATTCCACATCAGTTTGCTCCTGTGACGCATCCGTTCGTCCCGCTGTGAAAGAGACAGTCACATCATGACCGGCAATCTTCGCAGCTTTCTCAACACCTGCACATCCACCAAGAACAATCAAATCAGCAAGTGATACTCTCTTTCCACCTGGCTGCGCATTATTGAACTCTTTTTGGATCCCTTCAAGGGTTTGCAGTATCGTCTTTAGTTGATCCGGCTGATTAACTTCCCAATCCTTCTGCGGTGCGAGACGTATACGTGCTCCGTTTGCTCCACCACGTTTGTCAGAACCCCGGAATGTAGAGGCTGATGCCCATGCGGTCGAGACCAGTTGAGAGATAGTCAATCCCGAAGCAAGGATCTTGCCTTTGAGGTCTGTAATATTCTCTGCATCGATCAATTCATGATCGACTTCGGGTACTGGGTCTTGCCAGATCAGTTCCTCTTTCGGCACCTCTATACCGAGATAACGCGAAGGAGGTCCCATATCTCGATGCGTCAGCTTAAACCATGCCCGGGCAAATGCATCTGCAAACTCCTTTGGGTTCTCGTGAAAGCGCCGCGAGATCGGTCCATAGATCGGGTCCATTCTCAAAGCAAGATCTGTCGTGAACATAATGGGAGCGTGTCGTTTGGACGGATCGTGTGCATCAGGTACGGCATCTGCTGCAGCTGGATTGGTCGGAACCCACTGGTAGGCACCGGCAGGACTTTTCACCAAGTCCCAATCGTAGCCAAACAGCGTGTCAAAGAAGCTGTTATCCCATTTGGTCGGGGTGGGTGTCCATGCACCTTCCAAGCCACTGCTTATCGTGTCACCTCCCTTTCCACTACCAAAACTGCTCTTCCAACCGAAGCCCTGCTCTTCAATACCAGCAGCCTCGGGTT